>JBEKLP010000047.1:0-20438 GCA_050010135.1 Anaerolineales bacterium | reverse complement strand
GACGCTGCAGGAACCGCTCTTCGATGCCGTCCCCGAACAGTTCCTGCGCCAGTTGGATGGCGCGCGAGGCGTATTGCAGATTCTGCTGCGCCTCGATCCCGGCCAGGTCGTCGAAGAACCATGCGCAAGAAGTAAACATCAGCAGGACGTGGCGCTGCATTTCGAGCAGTTTCAGCGCGCGGGGGATTTCCTCCCCGCTGAGTTCGCGCGTCGCCTGATGCTGGAAGAAGCTCGCGAGAGATTCCTTCGACCGATCGAGCATCACCCGGATGTATTGATCCCGAGCTTGCCACGGATCCCGCAAATACTTTGCGCCTTCCTTCTCGTACAGCGGTGTCAGTTCATCCCGTACCAGATCCAGCGCGTCGCGCAGCGGGGCGCGCCAAGCCTGGTTCCATCCCGGGTGCTGTCCGGTCCGGCATCCGCAATCCGACCGCCAGCGCTCCACCCCGTGCGGGCAGCTCCACGAAGTGTCCTGGATGATTTCAGCTTTCCATTGGGGAGGATTCTTTTCCAGATACTCGCCGTAATTGGTGAGGATCGCGTTTTGTCCTTCCTCCACTTTGTTGAGCGCATAGGCGAGTGCCATGTCTCCAAAACGGTGGTGATGCCCGTAGGCTTCGCCATCGGTGGCCAAATGGACCAGTCGCGGCTCGGAGGTATCCGCCGGAAATGCGTCCATCAGCCGTTTGGCGAACGCATCCCCATTGGAAAGCAGCCCTTCAAAGGAAACGGCGCTCGCGAGCGCCCCATGGTAGAAGAACACCGCGATCGTCCGCCCGGAGGGAAGGTCCACTTCATAGGGATACGTGATATCCAACGTTACGCCGCTCACATCCTGCCACTCGGCGCGGTCCTTTCGCCGGATGCGCAATGCCTGATGGGGAGCCAGGATGGTGAAACGAATCCCGTGCTCCGCCAGCAGATCAAGCGTTTCCAAATCGACGGCCGTTTCCGGAAGCCACATCCCCTCAGCCGCCCGCCCGAAACGCGACTCGAAATCCCGCAACCCCCAAACGATCTGGGTGATTTTTTCCCGACTACCCGCCAGCGGCAGGATGATGTGATTGTAGGCCTGGGCCATCGCCGATCCGTGCCCGGAAAAGCGTTGGACGCTCTCCCAATCCGCCATGAGCAGCGCCTGGTAAACGGATTCGGCATTCTCCTCGAGCCAGGAAAGCAGAGTCGGTCCGAAATCGAAGGAAATATTCGAATAGTTGTTGACGATCTTGCGAATGCGGCCTTTGTCGTCAAGGATGCGCGAGACGGCGTTGGGCGCGTAACACTCCGCCAGAACCCGTTCGTTCCAATCGTGATACGGCACGGCCGAATCCTGCAATTCAACCGCCTCCAGCCACGGGTTTTCCCGGGGCGGCTGGTAGAAGTGACCGTGGATACAAAGGTAGCGGTTCATCATTCCTTTTTTGACCCCATCCTTTCCCCCTTGCCATTGGTACAAAGGGGGAGAGCTAGTACCCCGTTCTCTGACCTAACCCCCAACCCCTGCCCCTTCCCCCTTCCCTTAAGGGAAGGGGGAAGGGGTTACCTATATCATTCTTCTTCTAGAAAATAGTCTGGGGATAAGGGTTAGGTCGGCTCTCCATTTTCATTCTTGAAAAAGCAAATCCCGAGCGGCGGTATAGACAAATTGAGCGAGAACGGCCGGCCGTTGTACGGAACCGGTTCGGCATCAAACCCGCCGGCATTCCCCACCCCGCTCCCGCCGTAAACAGCGGCGTCGCTGTTGAGCATTTCGCGCCACAACCCTCCGCGCGGCGCTCCCACCCGATACCCGGTGCGCGGCACGGGGGTGAAGTTGCACACGGCGAGGATTGTGGAACTGTCGTCCGGCGTCTTGCGAATCCAGCTGATCACGCTAGATTCCGCGTCGCCGGTATCCACCCATTCGAATCCCGCCGGTTCGCAATCCAATTGGTACAGCGCCTTCTCGCCTGTGTACAACCGGTTCAGATCGCGCACCCAGTGCTGCACCCCTTGATGCGATTCGTATGCCAGCAAATCCCACTCCAGGCTCTCCTCGTGGTTCCATTCGCTGCGCTGGCCGAACTCCGCCCCCATGAACAACAGTTTCTTGCCGCTCATGGCGTACATGTAGCCCAGCAGCAGCCGCAGGTTGGCGAACTTCTGCCAGTCGTCACCGGGCATTTTGCTCAGCAGCGAGGATTTGCCATGGACCACCTCGTCATGCGAGAGCGGCAGCACGAAATTTTCAGTGAAGGCATACAGCATCCGGAAGGTCAGATCGTTTTGATGGAACCGCCTGTGGACGGGATCCAGGGTGATGTAGGTGAGCATGTCGTGCATCCAGCCCATATCCCACTTGAAACCGAAACCCAATCCGCCCAGGTAGGTGGGTTTGGAGACCATCGGCCAGGCGGTGGATTCCTCGGCGATGGTTTGCACTCCCGGAAACTCGCGGTAGACGTCCTCATTAAACGTGCGCAAGAGCGATGTCGCGTCCAGGTTTTCGTTCCCGCCGTAAATATTGGGCCGCCACTGGCCCTTCTTGCGGGAATAATCTAGATACAGCATCGAGGCCACCGCATCCACCCGCAATCCGTCGACGTGATATTCGTCGAGCCAGAACGTGGCGCTGCTGAGCAGGAACGAACGGACTTCCCGGCGTCCGTAGTTGAAGATGTAGGACTTCCAATCCGGATGGAACCCCTGGCTCGGATCGGAATGTTCGTAGAGATGGGTCCCGTCGTAGAAACCCAGCGCATGGTCGTCGCACGGGAAGTGCGAGGGCACCCAATCCAGAATGATCCCGATCCCCCGGCGGTGGAGGGCGTCGACCAGATATTTAAAATCCTGCGGCGGCCCGTAGCGGCTGGTGGGCGCGAAGTAACCGGTCGTCTGGTAACCCCAGGATCCGTAAAATGGATGTTCGGTGACCGGCAGAAACTCGACGTGGGTAAACCCCATTTCCTCGGCGTAAGCGGGGAGAAGATCCGCCAGCTCGCGGTAGGACAGCATCCGGTTCCCTTCCTCGGGGACGCGATGCCAGGAACCGAGATGGAGTTCGTAGATCGCCATCGGCTGTTTATGCATTTCGGTTTCGGCCCGGGCTTGCATCCACTCCCGGTCGTTCCAGGCATAGGTCAGGTCCCAAACAATGGAAGCCGTCCGCGGCGGAATCTCGAAATAAAAAGCCAAAGGGTCGATTTTATCCCTCCGGTATCCGCCGTACCGTGAGCGGACGAAATATTTGTACATCGTTCCGGTGACGATCCCGGCAAGGAATCCCTCCCAGATCCCGGAGTTTCCCTTCGGGGTCAGGCGGTGTTTGCCGCCGTCCCATCCATTGAACTCGCCGATGACCGATACCCCCTCCGCATCCGGCGCCCAGACGGCAAAGTACGTCCCTTTCTTCCCGTCAACCTCCGCCGGATGGGATCCGAGCTTCCGGTATAGGCGGGCATGGGAGCCTTCATTAAAAAGGTACAGGTCGTCATCGGTCAGCAGGGAAAAATGCGAAGAGGGCATATGCCGGGGTGAAAACTTTTTCCTTCCCGTCAGACTATACACTGAAGCTTGAAGTCTTGCATAGGCCGAACCGGCCGGCGCGCCACCCGCGCACGGCTACAGCGCGGATTGCTCATCCATCCTCCCTTGGATGGTATACAGCCTGCGATATAGCCCGTCGAGCGCCATCAGCTGCTCGTGCGTCCCCATTTCGCGGATCGATTTGTCTTCCAGGACGACGATCGCGTCGGCGGCGCGGACGGTGGACAGGCGGTGGGCGATGATCACCGTCGTCCGGCCGCGGATGAGCCGGTCGATCGCCTCCTGAATCATCCGTTCGGTTTCCGTATCCACGGCGGAGGTGGCTTCGTCGAGGATCAAAATGGGGGCGTCCTTCAACACCGCGCGGGCGATCGAAAGCCGCTGCTTCTGACCGCCGGAAAGCTTCACGCCGCGCTCGCCGATGAAGGTGTCATACCCGTTGGGGAGCGCGGTGATGAACGAATCGGCGTTGGCTACTTTCGCCGCTGCGACGATTTCCTCGTCGGCCGCATCCGGACGCCCGAAGAGGATGTTCTCGCGCACCGTGCCGTAGAATAAAAAAACGTCTTGCAGCACCATGCTGATCTGCCGCCGCAGGCCGTCGAGCCGATAGCGCCGCAGATCGATCCCGTCGAGCAGGATTTCGCCGGCGGTGATATCGTAAAAACGCGGGATCAGGCTGGCGAGCGTGGATTTGCCCACGCCGGTCGGACCGACAAGCGCTACGACCGACCGGGCCGGAATTTCCAGATTAATCCCTTCCAAGACGGATATCCCGGGCAGGTATTCGAAACAAACATTTCGGAATACCAGTTCACCGCGGGCCCGGCCGGGAAGCGGAATTGCTCCCGGGGCATCGTGAGGCTCCGGTTCCTCCTCGAGCAAGCCGGCCACCCGGTCGGCTCCGGCCAGCGAGTTTTGCACCGCTTCCCACGCCGCGCTCAGATTGTGCACGGGCTGATAAAACAAATCCAGATACAAGAAGAAAGCCACCAGGTCCGCCACCGGGAGCTTGCCCTGGAGCGCAAGCTGACCGCCGAAATAGATCACCACCAGGGTTCCCAGCGAAGAGGTGAAATCCACGAACGGCTCGAAGGTGGCCATCAGGCGCAGCGCGCGCAAGAGGGACTGGCGGTAACTTTCAATCCGCCGTCCGACCCGCGCTGCCTGGTCGCTCTCGCGGACGAAGGCTTTAATCTCGCGGATCCCGGATAGATTATCGTTGAGCACCGCGTTCAGGTCCCCCAATTCCGCCTGGCGGTGAACAAAGGCCGGCCGCACGTAACGCGCGTAAAGGCCGAGCGAGAGGATCACCAGCGGAATGGGCAGCGAACTGAGAAGCGTCAATTGCCAGTTCAGGCTCAGCAGCACCGCGGTCACGCCCACGAGGGTAAGTGCGTTTACGGCGACGTCCGGAATCGCGTGGGCGATGAACTGCTCGAACAGGTCTGTGTCGTTGACCACGTTCGACATCAGTTGTCCGATTTGTTTTTCCTCATAGAAGCGCAGCGAAAGCCGCTGCACGTGTTCGTAAATATGCAGGCGCACGTCGGCCACCACGCCCCATCCGGCGATGTGCGCGAGGTACGACCGCAGGAATTGCAGCACCGCCCTCGCCAGAAACACCAGCAGGGCAATTAAGGACAACCGGGTGACGAACGCCATGTTCGCCTGAGACGATCCCGGGGTGGTTATGGCCGCCACCAGCAGCTTAACGATCCATGGAACCAGCAGTTGCACGCCCACCAGCAGGAGCATGCTGGCGGCTGCGACGCTCAGCGAGGGCCAATACCCCCTGGCGTAAGAGAGGATGATCCGAAACGGCTTATTGAGCATGGGGAAAGTATAAACCCCGATTTATTTATGCAGGAAAATATTTTGGTATTTCAGACTGTGTAACGGAACGGAACACGGATTTCACGGAAACACCCCGGATTCCACCGAAAAATCTAAACTGGTTTTTTTATCTCGTGAGACCAAAGACCCGTTGCAATTCCCGGCATAAGTTATTTTCCGTGTAATCCGCTTTTCTCGGTGTAATCCGTGGTCCAGATCGCCGCCTCGTTGGCTTGCAGGGTCAATACCGTATTCCCGGCGCCGCCGTGCAAATCGGATTGCAAATTGCAACTGGAGAGAATCTTTTTCCACCTCCCCGGCGACAGCGATTCCTCGAGAGTTAGCTGAACCGGTTGCTCAAAAAAATTCAAACCCACAAGCATCGTTTGCTTTCCGGCTTCGCGAAGGTACACAAGCGCCCGCCCCGGGTGCGAGAGCAGCGGTCGAAACCCGCCGCTGTGCAGCGCCGGACTCTTCTTCCTCAGCCAGATCAATTTCCGATAGAACGCCAGGACCGAATCCGGATCCTCCAGTTCGGTTTGGACGTTGATCTCCCGGTAATCCGGGTTCAGCGGGAGCCAGGGATTTCCCGAGGTAAATCCCGCTCCCGGTTCCGCGGTCCAGGGGATCGGAGTGCGGCATGGGTCGCGCCCCGCGTAGAGCGACCAGTATTTTTTTCCCGGGGGATCCTGGATTTCAGAACGGCGGATGCGCCCATCGCGCATGCCGATCTCTTCGCCCTGATACAGGAAGGGCGTTCCGCGCAGGGTGAGCAGCATCGCGGCCGCCACCTTCGCGCGCGCTTCCGGCGCCCGCCCGCCGTAGCGCGAGGCGTGGCGCGAGATATCGTGATTGCTCAGCACGTTGCATGGCCAACCCCCCTCGGGCAGCAACCGTTCGTAGCGTAGAATGGCGTTCTGAAACGCGGCGGGGCTCCAGGATTTGCGGGTGAATTCAAAGTTGAACGCCAGCGGCAAAAGGCCGGGACCGCAGAAGCGTGCCGCCTGTTCTGCATTGCCCATCACCTCGCCGACCGCCATGCGCGCGCCGTACGTGTCGAGCAGTGCGCGGATCTCGCGGTACGCTTCGATCAGTTCGGGTTGATCCGCGTCGTAGACGTGTTTCTGCCGTTCGTACCCGCGAATTCCCGGCGCAGGTGGATTTTCGCGCAGCAGCGCGTCTTTGAAATACCCGTCGGCCACGTCGAGCCGGAAGCCGTCCGCGCCGCGGTCGAGCCAAAAACGGAAAACGTTCATCACGGCCCGGCGCACCCGCGGGTTGCGCCAATTGAGGTCCGGCTGCTGGGCCAGGAACATGTGATAGTAATACTGCCGGGTGTACGGATCCCATTGCCACGCCCTTCCCCCGAAAACCGATTGCCAATTGTTGGGCGCGCCGCTCTTGCCCTTCGGATCCTGCCAGAGATACCAATCGCGCTTCGGGTTTGCCAGCGAGGAACGGCTTTGCACAAACCACGGATGCAGGTGCGACGTGTGGTTGAGCACCAGGTCGAGGATGATCCGGATGCCGCGCCGGTGAGCTTCCGCAACCAGAAGATCGAAATCGGCCAGTGTTCCGAAGAGCGGATCGACGCCGTAATAATCGGAAACGTCGTAGCCGAAATCAAAACCGGGGGAAGGGAAGAAGGGCGAGATCCAGATCGCATCCACCCCGAGCGAGCGGGGCGTGCCGTCGTTGAGGTAGTCCAGCCGGGAGATCACACCGCGCAGGTCGCCGGTGCCGTCGCCGTCGCTGTCGGCGAACGACCGGGGATAGATCTGGTAGATCACGCCCGTCTGCCACCACGGTTTGTCCGCCATGATACCTCCCGGTTGAATCCGTAAAAAATATTATACCTTTCGGGGAAATTTTCTTTCCGCTAGCCGCAGCAAACCCAACCCCTCCCCCACAAAATTTTCCTTTATGGTTGGACTCCTCTTCCCCTCCCCTTCCCATTCTGGGAAGGGGAGGGGAAAAAGGGGTGAGGTTGGGTCAGCCCCGCGCGATCGTAGTTTATACTCTCCCCATGCCCGAGCGTTCTTTTTCCGACATCGGCTTCCGATGCAATCCGTTCCGCGCCATGACGCGCGAGGAATGGATTCGCGCAGCAATTATCCCTGAAACGGTGAGGCACGCGATCGCCGCCGGCGGCCACATCCAACTCCTCGGTGACGCTGGATCGGGAAAAACCAGCAGTCTGCTCGCGCTCGGCGATCAATTTCACAAGGCGGGGATGCGCAGCGTGTATGAATACATTCCGCAAAAGGAAAAATCCTATCGGACAAATACGGACGGGGTGGAAATATTTTTGCTCGACGAAGCGCAACGTCTTTCCCAAGGCGGATTCTTTTCGGGCAATGAGATGGCGCGGCTTTTGGATGCGGCCAAAAACGGCGTACGCCTACTTCTCGGCGCGCACGAGGATCTCACGCCGGCGTTTCGTTCGCGGGGATTCTCCCCTGTAACCGTGACGCTTTCCACACCCGGCGCGGAGGAGCTGGCCGGGATCCTCCAGCGCCGTCTGAATCTATTTTCCCTGGAACCGAACCATACAACATTCTCGCCCGAAGCTGTGGATTGGCTTCGGTCGAAGTTCGGCCCGATCCTACGGACGATGGAATATTTTTTGTATGATTACTTCCAGGGGGAGAGACCGGAGGGAATAATCGCCGTCGGCCCGCTGCAAAAAAGCCTCGATTCTTTTAAGTCGCCTGTGGTCGAAGAAGAATAGGGAAGCGGGATTTGGGGTTGATGGCAAGCGGAAGATCGATATCGGCGACAATTTCCCAAAGGATGTTGATATAAAAACCGGTATAGGTCCAGGGTTGGTCCGGCAATGTTAATCGGAAGGGGAAGACCACGGGCTGGCCGCCGGCGAGCACGCCCTGAAAGGCCACCATCTCGTCGACCGTTTTCCGATCCCGGTCGCCGCGTCCCTCCGTGTGCCATTCGAGCCGGATCTTGATCCCGTTGCAATTCAGATCGGCCTGCGGCGTAACGGTGACGGTGCCCTCGACGGTCGAGCCCGGATCGAAGCGGGCCGCGCGGCCCGCGCTCGCCTCCCCTCCCTGCACCTTCCATTGAAAGTCGACGTTGGTCACGGCGGATTCACCTCGCGATGGAAGGCTCAACCCGGATTTCAAACTCTTCCCGGTAGTCGGGCCACCCGGCGACGTCCACCTTCACCTGCAGCAGCCAGGCGATCGAATTGTGAGCGCCCTGAAAAGTATGCATCCCGCTGCGCGGGATCTCCATAGTACGCGAGAACGCGAGCACGTCGCCGGTCTCGTAGCTTTGCCCCGGATATTCGAACTCGGCCGCCGTCTCGTCGTGGTGTACGGTCGTGGTGGTGCTGCCGCTCTGGTAACGGGCCGTCTCGCGCACGAGCAGGGAGAATTTCACTCCCTTTACTTCGGTCCGGTGCTTGAACGTCTGGGAATAGCTGATCGTAAAACTGTCTCCCACCTTTACCGAAGTGTTGTTGATGCTCACTTCCGGTTTGGAAATCCGCAACCCGGTGATCCATGGAAGAATCCCGTACCACAGCATGCCCACCCCGATGACGATAAAAAGAATTCCGAACAACGGAAAAGTTAGGGTCCATGCAGTGAACCCGTTCTCTCGGACCATAGTGACCGCCCCCAATAGTGCGGCGGCAGTCCAGAAACAGGCAAACAGGGTCCAGGGGATGGCAAACAAAAGCAGACAGCTGCGCCCCGCCCCTGCCGGAGGTTTAAGCGCATTCATTCCGCATTCCTTTTATGGTCCATCGAACCATCGCCGTTTATGGGATTCTCCTGTTGATGTTTAAAAAAAGGCGCAGGGATCGGAGAAGGGTCGCGCCATTTTCTACTTCGACAGCACGCCCTCTTGTTGATATCGCTGGAATAATTTTCCCCATTCGGTTTCCGTACGCCACTTTTCATAGATATGCTTCGACTTCAGCGGCCAGTGCACGAAATCGTGGTTGAACTCCGAGAGGAAAATCGGGATCGCCACCAGCGGTGTATGCAGCACCAGCTTTTGCAACGACTTGGTCGGTCCGTACCAGGCCATCCATGCCAGGAAGGTGTGAAAGTTGCTGCCCACGTGGAAGTGCCAATTCTCGCCCGAGAGATCGTCCCCCGCGAGTTCGATTTGGCTCACGTCACCGACGCCCAAACCCCGTTCATGCGCCAGCCGGATGTATCCGATCTTCATCGGATCGAAGCCCATGAGTTTCGCCGCCACCGCGTCGATCGCCACCTGATCGGCCGACGCCAGGATCACGTTCTTGATAATCGGCGTCGGCGTGCGCGGCCCCGTGCCGTCGCCCGCGGTGGTGCCGTCCATGAAGGCGAACATCCCGGGATGGATTTCCTTCTGAATCGCAAGGAGGTCCGTGAGCGTTTCGTGGATCCAGGAATGGGTATAGTGCCGGTAGGTGGAAAGCAATCCGCCGAAGGCGTTCTTCACCGCTCCGGTCGTGGTGGTGTAGATATGGGTCTTAACCGTCGGCAAATGAACGATGTTCTTGCCGATGAAATAATCGGGGATCCGGATCCCCTTGTCGAAGATTTTATCCAGCACGAGCATCCTCGCCTTGGGTTTGTATTCCACCCAGGACATATCTTCCTTGCGGAAATTGTATTTGACCGGGATGCCGTAATGCCGTAAGACCGGTAAAAATCCGTTCAGATCCTCGCCTTTGAAGGCGTTGATAACCACCGTTTGATTCTGTACGCAGACCAGGTCGCGGAAACCCGCGTTCCGCAGCGCGAGGATGGATCCTTCCAACTCCCAGGGCGTGGTATTCGCGCTGGGCAGTGGATAATGCCAGGAGATGTTGTCCTTGAGCATGGTGGTGACGCCGGGCGCGAGAGAGTTCGCTCCGCCGGCCAGTTTAAATAACCGCTGGTAATCGGCAAGCACGGTTTCCGGTGTTGTGCGCAGTACGGCAACTTTGGATTTCGCGGGCATAGGATTCCCTTTCCAGGCCCAGGATTATAGCGCAAGGGAAAGCCGACTATCGGCCATGGACGATGGACCATAGCCAGCCCCGTAGTTCCGTGCCTCGAGGGTCAGGCGGGAGAGGTTAAACCCGATGTTGCAACAATTCAAAACCGGTGGCCGGATCGAAAACCCGTTTTGCATCCGTGCCGGTCAGTTCCCACAAGATCAGTTCCATCACCTGCCACACCTTCACGCCGCGGCGGACACATCCGGTCACGGTCGAGTCTTTCCTGCCGCAGGCGATGTGCATGTGCAGCACGGGCTTCCCCTCCGCGCCGGGAAAGATTGTTCCCACACCGGTTGATTCGCAGGTTCCGGCAAGGATGTGCTCCATCGGCACGACCGGCGACGAACGCGCCTCCGCCGGGCCGACGACCAGTTTGCTTCCCTCGTCCGCTCCGCCCAGCACAATCAGCGCCGCCGCCCGGATTCCCTGCTCGCGGGCGAACGCCTCGACGGTCTCGTGCAGGATTTCGCCGTCCTCTAGGCGGATGACAAACACCTTTCCGGTTTTTGCCGTGCTGAATTTCATGGTTTCTCCTTTTTACCGGCGTGGTTGTATCAATTGGAATTCTAAGAATTGTACACGGATTACACGGAAGAAAAGCGGAGTACACGGAAAAATCCAATTTAAAAATTTTTTCTTCTTTCAATGGCTTATTCTGCAAATCCTGTAAATCCTGTCTATTTTTTTTATTTAAATTAAGCGGAATTTCTCAAACGGCTTACCACCACACCTCGAACTCCGCGACCGATTCCAGCGGGGTGGATTCCCATGTGCCTTGGACTATGACACGGATCCGCGTTCCGGGATCCGCCTCGGGCACCTTGAAGGAAAGCGATGCCATGCCGTTCGCATCGGTTGGCGGCAGCGAAATCTCGAGCAGCGCCTGGCCGTTCTTCTCCAGGGTGACCTGCAATTCCACGCCGGGGATACCCGCGCCGGTCGGATCGGTCAACGCCACCTGGAGCGTCTGCATTTCCCCGGGGCGCAACGTGGGCCGCGCCAGCGACGCGTACAGCCGGGTGACCCCAGCCGCCGGCCCCGCGGCGGAAACGGCCGGCTCGCGCAGCGTGCGGTCGTACCCGCGCTGGATGAAAAACGTCTCCCCGCACCGCTCGCGCACGATCCCGCCGCCAATCCATTGCAGCCGAGAGTACTCGAAATCCTGGTAAAGGATCCCGTCGGAATCCATGGTCATCTCGGAGACCGGCTGGCCGAAATGCTCCGCTCCGGCGACGCGCACATACTCGCGGAATTCGTAGCACACGTTGTGCCCCGTCTCCTGTGCGTAGGAACAGGCGGATTCCTTCCGCACCGGGACGCCGCTCTGCCGGCGCGCCAGGAGGTCGCTGATCTTGAGCAGGAAGATGTGCCCGTCTCCGGGGTCCTGCGCCAGCACCCCGTATTCGAAGATCTGCATCGTCCAGCCCAGATCCGGATCGGCGAAAGCGCGCGTGAACGGCCGCCCCAGCCAGCGCTCACCCTGCATCCCGCGGTACGTCGCGAGAAATGGAAACTCCACCATATTTCCGTTGTCGAAGCTGGCGATTTCCCCGCTGTAGGTGACGGGGACTGCGGCAATTTGCAGCGCGGATTGGGCTCCGGGCGAAGAAGGCGGTGGTGTGCATGCGGCCATCGCGGCCGCTAGAAGGAGAAAAGCGAGGAGGGGTAAAAAACGATAACGGTGGTTGCCGTCCGATATCATTTTCGGATCCGCCCGCGGCGGAAAGAACGGCTTTCCGGCCTGAGATTTCATTATATATCGCTACCGGGCGGGTTGCATTATTTCGGAGTGGGATTGCACGGAATATTCGGATTTCGCAGATAATCTTTTCGGCAAATGCGGTGAATAATTCTCGCCTCCGCATCCACCGCGTCATCCTGGAAATCCGCGGACATTTCCCGTTCCTTAGATCGTGCGCTACGTTTCACCGCGCCGGAGCCGCAGGTAGGAATCGTACCGCTCAGGGCTTACGCTGCCCTCTTCCACCGCACGGATTACCGCGCACCCCGGAGTGTTCTCGTGCGCGCAATTTCCGAAGGCACAGTGTTCGACCAGCGGGCGGATTTCCGGGAAGTAGGCGTCCAGTTCTTCGGGTGCAATATCCCAAAATGCGATCGCCCGCAGGCCCGGCGTATCCGCCACGAAGCCGCCTTCCTTAAGTTCGACAAGCTCCGGTGCCACGGTGGTGTGCCGCCCCGTCTGATGCGAGCGGCTGACGTGGCTCACCGACAATCCCAACCCGGGTTGGATCGCGTTCAGCAAGCTGGATTTCCCCACACCCGACGGCCCCGAAAGAACGCTCAGCTTGCCGCGCAGGATCGCCCGCAGCTGGTCCACCCCGTCGCCGGTTTTGGCAGACGCATAGAAAACCGGGTATCCCACCCTGCGGTAGATGCCGAATACCTTCTCCGGTTGGTCCGGCTCGACCAGATCGGTTTTATTGGCGCACACGAGGGCCGGAATCTCCGCGCGTTCGGCGGCCACCAGGAAGCGGTCGAGCATGCGCAGGTGCGGAGCCGGCTCGGCGCAGGCGAAGATAAATACGGCCTGGTCGGGATTGGCGACGATCACCTGCTCGCTGGCCCCACGCACGCCGCTGCCGCGTCCGCCCCCGGAGGGCGCCGAACGCGAGAGCACCCGGATGCGCGGGAGGATCTCCTCGATCGCGCCCTCTCCGTCCGGCAGCGCCAGGATTCGCACGCGATCCCCGACCGCCGCGATGTCCGTCGCGAGGCGTGTTTTCTTCAACCGGCCGCGCAACCGGCAAGTGAAATTCCCTTGTCCGGTGCGTACGGTAAAGAATCCAGATTGCGCTTTGACGACTAATCCGGAAAGATGTTCGTCCATCGTGTGGAACCTTGATCATTCGTCGGATGAATAGGGGGTTTCCATTCAAAGGTCCACGTGTTTTTGATTGCGAACGGAAAAACGGAATCTTTTTACGGGGTTCACAGTCTGATTAAAAAATCAATCCTGACAATCCTGTCAATATTTCCTTTGCGGACCCATGCAAAAACGCCGGCCCGGTCAGGGCGCAGGCGTCTCCGTTGGAGTCTCCGTCGGTGTTTCGGATTCCACCGGCGTGTCGGTGCCGCGCATGCCATAGGTGGATTCCCACGGATATAATGTCTGGGGCCGTCCTCCGAAGTAAATTTCCAGCACGCGCCGCACCATGGGCGCGGCGTATGTCGACCCCTCCCCGATGCGTTCCACGATCGCGACCACGGCGATATCCGGCTTGTTGGGGAAGTTGTTGTTCGTATACGCGACGAACCAGGCATTCGGGAGATCATACGCGGTTGTCTGCGCCGTTCCCGTTTTCCCGGCGATTTTGTAGAGATCGGAAATTCCATAGAATTTATAGCGGGCGGTGCCTTTCGGGTCGGTGATCACACCCGCCATCGCCTTTTGGATGTACTGCAAGTTCTCCTCACTCACCGGCAGCGTGCCCCGGGTCTCCGGCGTGAAGGTGAGGACCGGATCGCCGATCGGCGGACGAATGGAGTAGAGAATTTGCGGCGTATACAGCGTACCGCCGTTGCCGACCGCCGCGACGAAATCCACCACCTGCAGCGGCGTCACTTCCAACGATCCCTGCCCGATGGCCTGGTTGAGCGCATCCCCGCCGGTCCAATCTCCGCGTCCGGTATCGTGATTCCATGCCGGATTGGGCAACTGACCGGGTTCATCGGTCACGCCGATGATACCCGTCTTTTGCCCCAGGCCGAAGGCAGATGCCATGTTCGGAACCAGCCAGGCATCCTTATAATACAAATCCAATGCCACATGCCAGAAGCAGGTATTGCAGGAACGCTCCAGGCATTGCGTCAGGTTCACTTTTCCCTGCGGCTTCATATCGTGCTCAAGCGTCCAGTCCGTGCCGGTGTAGCCGGCAAGTTCCGTGAAATAGCCGGTGATATCGTTATAGATGATGGTGCTCGGATCGAACTCGCCGGACTGCAGCGCGGCGGCCATGGTGATGATCTTGAACACCGATCCGAGCGGGTACAAACCCTGCGCCGCCCGGTTGATCAAAGGATGCCGCTCGTCGGTCAGGATGTTTTGCACCTCGCCGGTGCTCGATCCGATAAAGCTTCCCGGATTGAAATAATTGCTGTCGTAGCCCGGGCTCGACATCATCGCCAGCACCTCGCCGGTGTTGCGGTTGAGCACCACCACCGCACCGGTGAACTGTCCCATGACCGTCTGTTCGATCTGGCTCTGCAGATCGCGGTCGAGCGTGGTGTAGATGGCCATCGCCGCTTCCGGCTTGGATTCCGCGATCGTGCTCACCAATGAGCCGGCGGATGTAACCACATATAGATTTCCGCCCTGTTTCCCCGCCAGGTACTGCTCGCCCCACTGCTCCAGGCCGCTCACCCCAACCAGCTCGTCGCCGGCGTATCCTAGCGAGAGATAATGCGCTTTATTTTCCGGCGACGGTTGCTGGATATAACCCACCACATGCGATGCGGTGCCGCCGCCGAAGTAATAGCGCCGGGCTGCCACTCTTACGGAGACTCCGTCTAGGCGGCTGAGCGTCCCGAAGGGGCAGCCTTCTCCGATATCCGCCTTGTTGACGTCCCCAATGGGGTAATACCAGTCCGGGTGGTTGAAATTGTACATCGTGCGGATCAATTCCCTGGGTTTGTTCACCACCCTCGACAAGCACGAGAGCATCGTTCCCTCGTCGGTGATCTGCCCCGGAATGACCCCAATCTCCACCGCATCGCCTTCCGCGGCCAGCGCCAGCCCGTTGCGGTCGTAGATGTTTCCGCGCGCGGGTGAATCATGATGCATGATCAACTGGTTTCCGTTCTGCAGCTCCGGCAGGATCGTCTGTTGGTCCCACGCCACCTTCCACCCGCCGTCCTGATTCTTCAGCAACATCCGTGTCTGTTTTGTGATGTCACCCACGAGGATGGTATGGAATGTGACTTCGAACATCACCGTCGAATCCAACGGGGTCATCTCCACCGAGATAATCCGGTAATCCAGCGTCTGGATCGTGACCGTATCGGAAATATCCTGGTAGGTCTTGCGGAATTGATCCTGCGTCATCCCGTCTTTGGTGAGCTGGGTGAGCAGGGAATACATCTTAGTGTAATTTTCCGACTGCCAGCCGTCGAGGAACGCCCGCGCGGCGGATTCGGCGGTGGGCGTATGGGTGACCTGCAGGCCGACGGGGGAGGGTGTGCCCGTCGGGGATACCAGCAGCCCGACGCTCTTCTGCAGGAGCAACGGGCGGACGACAAATATACCAACGACAAGGATCACAAGAATTCCAATTACCGCGATGATTTTCTTCAAAACGTCGCTCTCCTCCGCGGCCAACAGGCTGCGGGAAAAAAACAATCTATGTCATCGCGAGCCCCGCCCTGGCTTCGCCGGGCGAGGCCGGGGGAGCGATAGCGACGAAGCGATCTCGAATTTCAGACTGCAAAATCGAGATTGCCCCGCCCCGGCCCCTACTCTCCAAGAGTAGCATTTGACGGGGCAAGGCCGGGGCTTCGCTCCCTTCGGTCGCCCCCGCTTCGCGAGGGCAGGCTCGCAATGACAGATTTAATGTTTTTCCGCGGCTTTCTGAATCCTGCGCGGAAATTTCCTATCTTCAAACCCGCACGCTCCGCCCGCGCGACAGCCTTCCGGCAGCGGCCGGATTGGCTTCGATCCCGCGCGTTCCAGAAGATCGTATACGCGGCACATGGGAAGCCCCACGACGTTAGTGTAACACCCGCCCAGGGATTCCACCGGATGGAAGGCCGGATGCTGGATGGCGTACGCTCCGGCTTTGTCCATCCCGTCGCCGCTCGCCAGGTACTCCTCCAGCTCGGCCGGAGAATAATTCCGCATGCGCACCATGCTGAGTTCCAAGGCGGTGAATGTTTCTTCCGTCGGCGTATGCAAAAGGCACACTCCGGTGATCACCCGGTGCTCGCGGCCGCACAGCCGCTGCAGATATTCCCGCGCCTGCGCCGCGTCGCGCGGTTTGCCCAGAACCGCGGGACCGTCGGCGACCACGGTATCCGCCGCCAGGATCCACGCTTCACTTCCTTTTAATGGACGCGATACTTCGCGCGCTTTCTCCCGGGCCAGCCGAAGAGCTGCCGCGGCCGGTTTTTCCCCTTCGCGCAAACCCTCATCGATATCCGCCGATCGGACTTCGCAGTCGATGCCGCATTGCCGCAATAATTCCCGCCGGCGCGGGGAAACAGACGCCAAAATCAATCGCATACTTTTTCATCCGGCCGCCGGAACATCCGGCCGGCCAAGGCGTTATTGTATCAAAGGCATATCTGCCTTATTTATTGGGCGCATTTTTGTTTATTTTCCAATTGCTGTGGTTTACTTTGCTGACGCCCCATCCCATCCCCCCTCTCCTCATCCTCTCCCTCCTTCCCATATCACGGGAAGGAGGGAGAGGTCTGGTGAGGAAGGATGGGCTGGAAAGCAACATAGAACGAAGGTCGAGTATTCGCAGATCAAAAAATAAGGAAAAGCTTAGAATATGAACCACCGCGTGGCAAGCCGCACGGTATCACAGCCCCGCCCCGGCTTCGCCGGGCGAGGCCGGGGAGCGCAACCCCCAAGTTCACGCGCCACAAGCGGCGGGGTATTTCTCATCCCGCGAAAGCGGGATAAATATGTCGATCCGAATTTTTCTGCTCCCGGCGCTGATCGTTGCGGTGCTGCTGCCCTCATCGGTGCGGGCATACGACCTCCCGTCGGCAGCGGCCGTAAGCGGCGTCAGCGGCCATCCGCAGTCGCTGTCGCTTGACTGCGAAGCGCGTTCGGCCGCGGATTGGGCGGCCTTCTGGGGCGTGACGGTGGACGAGATCACTTTCTTCCAACAACTCCCCGGGACCGACAACCCGGAAACCGGGTTCGTGGGAAACGTCGGCGACACACCCGGAAACCTACCCCCGCGCGGTTACGGCGTATACGCGGGTCCGGTGGCCGAATTGCTCCAGGGCGCATACGGAATCCCGGCGGCCGCACGCAGCAACCTCTCCGAAATTGAACTGCAGTCGGAAATCGCATCCGGACGCCCCGTGATCGTTTGGTACATCTACGGCTTCCGGACGGTTGCGCCAATCCCTCTGACCTCATCCGACGGCTCGGTCTTCCAGGCCGCTCCCTTCGAACACACCGGAATCGCCGTAGGATACGACTCGTCCTCCTATATGGTGCTGGATGCGTTTACGGGGCTGGCGCAACGGATCGGCCGGGCGCAGTTCCTCAATTCGTGGGCCGTCCTTGGGAACATGGCCGTCATCGGGGGCGGAATCAATCTCAGCCCGCTGGTGAACTCCGCGACGTCGCCATCCGTCTCCTCCCAAGCGGCATATTACACAGTGCAGTCGGGCGATACCTTGCGCAACATCGCCGCGCGGTTCGGGATCGAATGGACGGATCTGGCCGCGTGGAATAATCTCTACGCTCCCTACGCAATCTTCCCGGGCCAGCAGCTGCTTGTCTCCGGAAGCGGATCGGCCGCCCCGGCTCAGCCCATCACTCCGCCCGCGTTGGATACATCCGCCGACGTGCCCTCAACCTACACCGTCCAACCGGGCGATACGCTCGCGGGTATCGCCGCGCGGTTCGGGTTATACTGGCCCGATATCGCCGGCGTCAACCGGATAGCCTGGCCTTACACCATTTATCCCGGCCGGGTGCTCACCCTGCCCGCGCGATAATCCCAAGCGCATATGAACCCCGCGGGAGAACATTCCTCCAATCCTCGCCGAAGTCCGGTCTCCGATTGGTATGTCTTTTTTCTGGATCTCGGCTTCCTGCTGCTGATCTTCGGATGCGCCGTTTTCATCACCGCCGTTCTTCCCGACGTCCCGACGGCGGTGCGGGTGGGAATGATCGCCCTGTCGGCCCTGATCCTCTGGCCAATCCGAAGAGCGCTGCTGGGCCAGATTGAAAAAACGCCCGCCCGGTCCTCCGGGAATTCCCTCCGCCAGGCGAAGACCGTCCGGGCGGGAGCTTCCGCCGCGCCCGGGGATCAGTTCGCGGATTTCCTCATCCGGATCGGGGAGAGATTTTCCCCGGCGCATGTCCATTTGTTTCTGCTCCAGACCGACGGAAAAATATTCACATCGTCCACCACGGATGTCGCCTTTTCCACGGACGGCGATCTGGCTCAAAATCTGGCCTCGGGCACCGAAACGCGCGTGATCGGACCCGAACCGCCGGCTGATCTGTTCGGCGACCGCGCGCGCCTGTTCACGCTGGGCGCGCGGGCCGTCGTCGCGCTGCGCAAGGACGGACGGTTGATGGGGTTTGCCGTTTTGGGCCCCCGCGGCGGCGACCGGAAGTATTCCGAAGAAGATCTAACCCGGTTGCGGTCGTGGGCCGGCCGGGCGATGGCTGCGGAGGTGCAGGAAAAAAATATCCATTCCGATTCGCGCGACGCGCTTCTGCTGCTTTCGCGAATCATTCATTCCGCCGCCGACCTTGACGTGCTGCTGGAATTGCTCCAATCGCAAACACTCCGCCTGATCCCGGCGCGCTCGTTCCGGATCGCGCTGGCCGGGGAAGCATCTTCCACTCTTTCGTACGCCTTCTACTCCGAAGACGGCACACGCCGCAAAGCGCGCGAGGGTGTGCATTTTCCGATCGAAGCGGATCTGGCGGGAGAGGTCGTGCGCACGGGGGAAACGCTTCTGACCGGGGATTACTCCGAAGCCTGCCGGATCCGGAATCTTCCCCAGCGCGAGAAGGCCGGCGCCTGGGCCGGAATTCCCCTGCCGGCTGGTGCGTCCGTCATCGGAGCACTCGTTCTCCTGCGGGACGAACCGTTCAGGGAGGCGGATCGATTTTTGCTGGAATCGATCGCCGCGCACGCCGGGCCGGCCGTCTCGCGGCTGATGCTCGAGCGCCTTTCCGCCCGCCGCTCGGAGTTGCTCGGGACGCTGGTACGGGCGACGCGCCGGATCGCAGGAGCCCCGGACCGCGAGACCCTCACCGGCGTCATCCTCTCCGGAGCGAAGGGTCTTTTTCCGTGCGAGGCCGCTTTCCTGCTGCTTCCGGATCCATCCGGCGCCTGGGTGGTTGCACGCCAAGACGGCCTCGCGATAGAAACAGACGGACTGCCGCCGCTGGGATCGGATCATCCATTCATCCGGCCCTCTGCGGGAGAACGGCCGAATTACATCGCGCTCCTTCCCGACGACGATCCGTTTCGCCAGGCGGTTTGGGAGAACGGCTCCGATTTTCTCCGCGCCGCATCCTTCCCGCTCCGCCGGAAGGAAAAATTGATGGGCTGGATCGTCCTGTGGAATCCATCGCAGGGCGCCGCGCTTCCGGGCGAAGAGGAAAATCTGATCCAGGAATACGCGACGACGGCCGCGATGGCGCTCTCCGCCGCCAGCCGCGAAGGGCAACCCGGGGAATCGGCGGCTGCCATGGCCGACGAACTGGCCTCCCTGCAACATCTCGACCAGGATTTAAACAGCGCGTCCTCCCCCCACCAGGCCATGGCGGTCACCCTGGATTGGGCGGTCCGGTATACGGGAGCCGCCGCCGGACTTGCAGCCGGCCTGGACGGGGATCAATACCACGTGGCCGCCGTCCGCGGCTATCCGGAACCGCTCGCGCCCGGAATCGGCAGCCTCTTCCCATCCGAATTCGGCGCTCTCGCGGACTCCGTGCATTCCGGAAAGGCGGTGCTGCGCTCGGCGGAAGGTTCTTCCCCCCCGGGGCTGCTCCCCGGCGGCAAAACCATTTTGCTCGTCCCCATCCATCGCAACGTTCAGACGATGGGTGTGCTGCTGCTCGAATCCGAATTGGCCGATGCATTTTCCTCCCCCCAGGTGGAATTCCTGGAGCGGCTGGCATCCCACGCGGCGGTCGCGATTGCGAGCGCGCAGCTCTACAGCGAGGTCCGCAACGCCGACCAGGCCAAGAGCGAGTTCATCTCCTTCGTCGCCCATGAACTGAAGACCCCCATGACCTCGATCCGCGGCTACACCGATCTGCTGGCCCAGGGCGCGGTCGGTCCGGTAACCCAGCCGCAAGCCAACTTCCTGTCCACCATCCGGCTCAACGCCGACCGCATGGCTGCGC
>JBEKLP010000046.1:0-20714 GCA_050010135.1 Anaerolineales bacterium | reverse complement strand
TTCGGCCCTGGCCGATACGCTCTCGCTGCTGGTGCTCCTGGCCATCGGCTTGCGCCTGTTCTCCCGCAAGATCGCGTTGCTGGCGACGGCGCTGAGCGCGTTGGCGGTGATGCAGATCCAGCAATCGCACTTTATGACCGTCGACAATTTCGCCGTGCTGTTTTCGACGCTGTCCATCTATTGCGTCGTCCGCGCGGCGCAAAAGGGCGGCTGGAAATGGTACGCGCTGTTCGGAACATTTTACGGCATGGCGCTCGCGTCGAAACTCAACCTGGTCCTGTTGGGCCCGATGATTGTCGTGGCGCTCTGGATGAGCCACCGCGAGCGTTGGAATAAAACCGATCTCTCTTCGCGAAAGCGCTTCGGTCCAGCCGCCGGGCAATTGGCGCTGGCGGTTGCGATGACGCTGCTCGTATTCCGCGTCGCGCAACCGATGACTTTCCGGGCGACCAAGGGGGATACCGGCTTCTTTACGGTCAGCCTCAACCCGGATTGGGTGCGCAGCATTAAGATTTCCTTGGACGAATCCAACGGTGTTTGCTGCGGTCCGCCCACCGAACAATGGACGAACCGTCCGGCGATCATCTTCCCCTTCACCAACATCGTCCTGTGGGGCATGGGCCTGCCGCTCGGGCTGATGGCCTTCGCGGCTCTCTTCTGGGCGGGATACCGCATCTACCAGGAGCGGGATTGGCAAGCTCATCTGATTCCGGTTGTCTATACGGCCGTAACTTTCCTGTTTCTGGCCACCCGCTGGGTGAAATCGGTGCGCTATTTCCTGGTTGTGTATCCCTTCTTTTGCCTGCTGGCGGCCTGGGCGCTGATCGAACTCTGGAACCTTGCCAAACCTCGTGGGGGCTGGCGCAAGACGCTCTCCGGCGCCCTGATCGGAGTGGTGGTATTGGGCACGCTTGCGTGGGCCTGGGGGTTCACCAACATCTATCGCAACGACAATACACGGTTCCAGGCTTCCCGCTGGATTTATCAGAACGTACCCGCGCCGTTCACACTCAACCTGCTCCTGCCGTCCGGTGGGACGGATAACGAACCGATACCGTTCGATGCCAACCAGCAAATCGGTGCCGACCCGGCGGTGATCCAGTTCACCCCCCGCGAAAGCGGGACGGTGAAGGGGATCTCGCTGGGGTTCGCGCTCGATCTCTCGGGGGCGGCGAACTCCGTGATGCACGTCGCGCTCTACACCGAGCCGCGCGGGGACGCCGCGCTCGCACAGACCGATCTGGTCATCCCAGGCGCGGGGAACGATCCGCGCGGGGTGAGCGTTTCGGGAACGATCGGGCCCGTGGCGCTCGAGCAGGACGGGCAGTATCGACTGGAGGTAAGCGCTGCGAGCGGGGGGCCGTTCAGCGTGCAAGGGGCGACGATCGCCAACGAGTCGTGGGACGAGGGCATGCCGCAGCGGATCGACGGCCGCGACGGATTCGGCGGACTCTTCACAGGCATCACCCTAGAGGTCCGCTGGCCGGATTTGGAGAACAAGCGCGAGATGTTCATCGACACGCTCTCCAAGGCGGATTACGTGATCATGCCGAGCCAGCGGGCGGTGTGGAGCGCGAGCCGCCTCCCGGCCGCCTATCCGATGACGCTCGAATATTACCGGGCGCTGTTCGACGGCCGGCTGGGATATGACCTGGTGGCGATGTTCCAAACGCCGATCGTCATCGGTCCGCTGCAGTTTTCGGATTTGGCCGGCAGCGTGGCTTGGGGCCATACACCCACGTTGCCCCTTTTTAACAACAACCCCCTCGCAGCCGAGGAAGCCTTCAGCGTCTACGACCATGCGCCGGTTTGGATCTTCAAAAAGCGGGCGGACTTCCGGATTGACCAGGTAAAGGCCGTCCTGAATGCAATCGACCTTTCCACCGTGGTGCAGCAGGATTCCCACCAGGCGACGAACTTTCCAACCGCACTGATGCTACCTGAGGACCAATTGCAGCAACAACAGGCGGGCGGAACCTGGTCGGATATGTTTTCCTACGACTGGCTATGGAATAAATATCCCGCCATCGCCGCCATCCTGTGGTGGCTTTGGGCGATGCTGACCGGATGGGCTGCCCTGCCGCTGGTGGGGAAAATTTTCCGCGGCTTGCCGGACGAGGGATATTCGATTTCCAAGATCGCCGGCTGGCTGCTGGTAACCTGGGCATCGTGGATTCTCGGAAGCTTCAAGGTTCCCTTCGTGTGGACGACGATCGCGCTGGTCTGGCTGGCGCTGGTTGTCGTCGGTGGAATCCTGCTCTGGCGGGATCGTGAGCACTGGAAGGAAAGCTTCCATTATCTTTGGAAGACCTGGCTGGCGGCTGAAATTGTCTTTACCGCCTTTTTCCTGCTGGACCTGCTTATCCGCTACGGCAACAGCGATCTGTGGCACCCGTCCAAAGGCGGCGAGAAACCAATGGATTTCTCCTACCTGAATGCGGTGATCAAGAGCACCACCTTCCCGCCCTACGACCCGTGGTTCGCCGGGGGATACCTCAACTATTACTACTTCGGGTTTGTGCTGGTGGCCATACCGATCAAGCTGCTCGGAACCGTGCCGACGATCGGCTACAACCTGGCGCTTCCGCTGCTGTTTGGAACGCTCGGCGTGACGACCTACGGGGTGGCCTGGAATCTGGCTGAAAGCTTGCGATGGAAAGGATCGACCCGCGTTGTTCCGTGGATCGCCGGGCTGGCCGCCGCGCTTATGCTTGTGGTCTTCGGCAATTTGGGAGAAGTGACGCTGGTGTGGAACGGTCTTGTGACCATGAGCGCGCTCCCGTATCCGCACGGCTTATTGTTCCACTTGGGGGATATCCCGCATCTGTTCGATGGGGCGTTGCGGTACGCGCTCGGGCAGGCGAATTGGCCGTTCGGGATCGATGCCTGGTATTGGAACGCGTCAAGGTCCATCCCTGTGCCGATCGGTCCGAATGGAGCCCAAACGGAGGTTGGGCCGATCACGGAATTCCCATTCTTCACGTTCCTCTACGCCGACCTGCATGCGCACTTGATGGCGATGCCGCTGATGATCCTTTCCCTGGCGGGATCGGCGGCGATGGTGATCGCCCCGGAACGGCTGCGTTCGTGGAAGACGGCGCTCCCGCTGGTGGCCTTCACCGCCCTGGCGGTGGGCTCGCTCTGGGCGACCAACTCCTGGAATTACCCGATCTCGCTCGGGATCGCCCTGATCGGTCTGGCGTTGGCCGGATGGCGAATGCTTGCGCTGAGCACCGGATGGAAGGATTGGCGCGGATGGATTCACCTGGCAATCCTGGCAGGGGTTCTCATCGGGCTATCAGTCTGGCTGTTCCAACCGTACTACCAATGGTACGGCGTCGGATACAACGCCATTGACCCGTGGAAGGGATCCCACACTCCGCTGGATGCATATTTCATAATCCACGGATTGTTCCTATTCATCCTGATCACCTACCTTATTTGGCAGACGCGCGACTGGCTGATCTCCGTTCCGTTCGATGCGCTGAAGAAATATTCCGGAATCGGGACAATCCTCCTGACCTCGGTGGTACTGCTCGCGGCGGGGCTCGTGATCCTGGGCGCGCTGGGATATCCTGTGCTGGTGCTGGCCATTCCCCTGATCCTCTGGGCGGTTATCCTGGGGTTGCGGAAGGGATTGGCCGACGAACATCGCGTGGTGCTTGGATTGACGGCGGTAAGCCTGGCCGTCACCTGTGTGGTGGAACTGATCGTCCTACGCGGGGATATCGACCGGATGAACACGGTGTTCAAATTCTACATGCAAGCTTGGAACTTCTTCGCCATAGCGGCCGGAGTCGCCCTGGGCTGGCTGGTGGGGGAACTGGGAGGATGGAAACCGATTCTGCGCAAATTATGGATCGGCGCACTCGGGTTGCTGGTTGCCGGCGCGCTCCTATATACCGTCGAGGCTTCCTACTATAAAATGATCGACCGGATGAGCGCGACCGCTCCGCGGACTCTCGACGGGTTAACCTATATGGCGTATTCCTCCTATTGGGACAAAGCCGACATGAAACTGCAGGAGGATTATCTGGCCATCCGCTGGATGCAGGAGAATATCCAGGGCTCGCCCGTGATCGTAGAGGCCCATACGACCGAATATCTATGGGGGAATCGCTTTACGATTAACACCGGGCTGCCCGGCGTTGTGGGATGGCGAAATCACCAGAGCCAGCAACGCGGTGTGGTCGCCGACCAGGCGATATGGGACCGGGTCCATGCCATCGACATTTTTTACAGCACGCTCATTATGAGCGACGCGCGCGATTTCCTACGGAAATATAATGTGCGTTATATTGTCGTCGGACAACTCGAGAGGGCGCTTTATGCGCCGGAGGGGTTGGATAAGTTCGATACGATGGTGCGGGACGGTGAGATAAAGCCAGTATTTTCCGTCGGGGGGACGATGATCTACGAGGTGGTGGATTTAAATCCTTGACCCCCATCCCCCTTTCCCCCTTCCCGTATCACGGGAAGGGGGAAAGGGTGGGGGAATAGAGGATGGGGTGGACGTCACTAACAGGATGAACCCGTCATGAATTTCTGGGAAGGCGCGTGGGCGTTTGCGCGATGGTGGGGCAGCACGCTGATCATCGCGCTGGCTGTCTGGCCTATCACATTCCAATGCCTCAAGCGGTTGCCCGACCGCGGATTTGCGTTCGCGCGCATGTTCGGCCTGATTGGCGTTGGGTACTTCTTTTGGCTTGGCTGCTGGCTTCATCTTTGGCCGAACATCCCCGGCGCCGTATGGCTGTGCGCGGCACTTTTGCTGGTCGTAGGAATGCTGCTGGCGCAGAGCCGCGGCGAAAAACCGTGGGCAATGCTCCGCGAACACTGGCGCGAGGCGCTCTTTACGGAGGGCCTGTTCCTGGTGCTGTTCGTGGTCTGGACATGGGTCCGGGCCAACAACCCGCAGGGGGATTGGGCGGAGAAGCCGATGGAAATCGCGTTCATCAATTCCATCATGCGCTCTCCTTACTTTCCGCCGAACGATCCCTGGCTTTCGGGCTACGCGATTTCCTACTATCACTTCGGCTATATTCTGACCGGGATGCTGGCCAAGATCTCGGCGTTAACCGGCAACGTTGCCTTCAACTTGGCGGTAGCCGCGTCGTTTGCGATGGCCGGCGTCGGGTCCTGGGGGATTCTGCGCAACGTGCTGCTCCTTCGATCACGCGCCAAAAAAGCCGCTGAGCCTGAAATATCGGACGGCGGCCCCGACGCTCCATGGAGGAAAACCGCTCCAACCGGTGCGCCCCGCTATTTGATCCTCGCGCTCCTGGCTCCCTTCTGCCTTTTGCTTCTGGGTAATTTCGAGGGGTTTGTCGATATTTTGTATTATCACGGCGTGGGTTGGGAAAACGGGCAGGGGCTGATCTGGAAATGGTTGGATTTACAGGATCGCCTGACTCCGCCCACAGTACAAACCAATCTTGTGCCAAATGCCTTCCTTTGGTGGTGGCAGGATTCGCGGGTGATCAACGACCGGACGTTGACAGGAGATCACGTCGAAGTAATCGACGAGTTCCCGGCGTTCACCTACGTCATGGGGGATTTACATCCGCACGTTCTGGCCTTCCCGTTTCTCATGGCGGTACTGGCGATCGTGCTGGAGATCCTCTTGCGGGGAAGCGAGGGCTGGCCGGAAAGCCGACTGGAGCGGTGGCTATTTCTGATTTTCGTCGCCATCTCGATCGGCAGCCTGGCATTCCTCAACACGTGGGACGCGCTGATTTTCGGGATGGCAGCCGTAGCCGGTTGGGTCGGCTGGAGAGTCAGCCGCAAGGAATTGGCCTTCGGAGGATGTACGGGATGGAAAGCCTATCTCGCGCGCTGGGCGGCGATCGGATTCCTGACCCTGGCTTTTTGCATCCCTTTCCTGATCGGGTTTTCTTCGCAAGCCGGCGGCATCCTTCCCAACGTGCTCTTCCCGACCAAGGGCAATCAATTCTTCATCATGTTCGGCACGCTGCTCATTCCGCTCTCGATCTGGATCGTGCTCGAGCTGTTCGAGAAACGCGGCGGGCTGGATTGGAAGCGCGCGCTGACGATTGTCGGAATTGGTCTGGCAATTCTCCTCGCCGGTTCGTTGATCCTGGCGTTTGTGCTGGCGCTGGTTCCGAACGTCCTCAACAGCCTCGGCGGTGTGCTGGGCGGGTTTACGTCGCTGCAGGCGATGTCCATCCGTTTGACCCAACGGATAACCGATCCGCTGGCAACCCTCTGGCCCGCCTTCTTGATTTTCGCAAGTTTGGCCGTCACGCTGGGATGGATCCGTAAACGAAACGCGCAAAAACCGGAGATGCCAGATGGCGAGTCTCCTCTCGATAAAATTCGATTAATCGACTCCTACATTTGGATTCTCATTTTCTGGGGCGCGCTTCTGGTTGTTTTTCCGGAATATTTCTATCTCAAGGACAGTTTCGGCGACCGGATGAACACCGTCTTCAAATTTTATTTCCAGGGCTGGGCATTCTGGAGCCTCGCCGCTGCCTATGCGGTGATCCGCATGTTCGAAATCCTTACGGATAAATTGGAACTCAACGGCCGCCGTTGGTCGCTCGCCGGATTGGGGGCGCTGTTGACCGCCGTCTGTTTTTGCCTTGGAGCGGTCTTTTTACCGATGGCCGTATGGAGCAAGACCGGCGGCTTCCGGCCGACCGGCGGACCGACGCTGGACGCTTCCGCCTATTTGAAACTGAACTCTCCGGATGACGCCACCGCGATCGCCTGGATCAACACCAATATCCATGACCAGGGTCCGATTGCCGAGGCCACCATCTGGCTTGATCAATATTCGGACTACGCCCGCATCTCCACCTTTACGGGCCTTTCTTCGGTAGTTGGTTGGGCCTGGCATGAGAATCAGTGGCGCGGCGGGTTGCGCGAGGTCGGCTATCCGACCGGTCCAAATCGAGTGGACGATATCATTGAATTGTTCCGCACCACCGACTGGACCCGCGCGGAGGAAATCCTCGACAAGTATGGAATCCGCTATGTCTATTTCGGACCGCTCGAGGCGAGCACTTATTCAAAACGCGGATTGGATAAATTCCGCGCCCATATGAACATTATCTATCAGACCGAGACGGTGACCATCTTCGAGAGGGACGTGCCATGAAGTTGCGCGACGCGATCGGCCGCTGGCTGGAAAAATATGATCTCCTTCTCTATCTGATTTTATTTCTGGCGGCGCTATTCTTCAGGCTTTCAGCGCTGAATGCTCCGCCGCTGAACGAAAACGAAGCGTTCCAGGCTTGGGGCGCTTTGCACCTGCTGCGCGGGCAGCCCGCCGCCGGGGGCAGCGCGCTGTTCGCCACGCTGACGGCGGGGATTTTGTTTATCGCGGGGCCGTCGCACTGGGCGCCGCGGATCGTTCCGGCCCTGGCCGGTTCGCTCATGGTCTTTCTGCCGCTCCTGTTCCGGTCAAAGCGCGGCAAACTCGAATGCGCACTGGCGGCGATCCTGATCGCGCTTTCCCCCTCGCTGTGGATCGCCTCCACCCTTGCGGGCGGCGCGGCGCCGGGGTTGCTCGCGGCCGCCGTTTGTATTTTCTTCCTGCGCGGCGGGCAATCCAACCCGTTGCCTGGCGGCATGCTTCTGGGGCTGGCCGTGGCGGCTGGAACGGTCGGTTGGAGCGGTCTGGCTATCGCGCTGATCGTCCTTGCTATAGATTGGGGATGGCGCCGGATGCGCAAGCCGGATACAGAAGAGGGAGCGTCCGATCCATTAAAAGAATCGCTGACCCTTGTCTTCCGCTCGCCCGCCGGCTTGGCGGGTTTGGCCCTCGGGATCGCGGCGGGCAGCACAGGAATGTTTTTCTTCCCGCGCGGCGCAGCCGTCCTGGCGACGGGATGGACGGACTGGTTTGCGGCGTTCTTTTCCGGATGGCCCAAGCTTGGCGAATTCATCCTTTTGCTGGTTGCTTACGAACCGTTGGCGCTGGTCTTCGGCATCGCCGGACTCGTTCTCCTGCGACGGACTCGTTTTTCTACCGAAGACCGCTTCCTGGCAATATTCGCCGGGGTCGCGTCGGCATGGGCGCTGATCCGGCCGGCGGCGTTTCCGGCCGACGCGCTTTGGGTGATCCTGCCGCTGCTGCTCCTGGGCGCCCGCGCGCTGCGCGCTGTGGTGGAATCTCAGGCGGTGGAGGAACGGCTGCGGTTTATCGCCATCCAGGTTTGCTTGATCGGTCTCCTGATCGTATTTTCCGCTTTGAGTTTGACCGCATATACCGCGGCAGGCGAATGGTGGCAGCCGCTCCTGGCTGCGGCGGGAATTCTTGCGACGTTCCTGGTCGGTCCGATCCTTTCCGAAAACTGGCGGCAAGCGGTCATCCCAACGCTTGTGGGATTGGCCTGCGCCTGGTTCCTGGTTTTCTTCCTCGTCCAGGCGGGAACGGGATGGAATGCCACCCACGGACGTCGCGAATCGGCCAATGAACTCTGGTGGGCCGATACCGTTCCGATCGACATCCTCCGGTTGCACCAAACCATGGATAAAATCTCGGAATGGGAAACCGGAGAGCCCGGGGAGTTTGCCGCGGTGATCGAGTGGCCGGAGGATTCCGCGCTGGGTTGGGAATTGCTCACTTACCGGGGGGCGGAATACACCGCGGTGCCTGACCTGCTGGCAACTCCCGCGATGGTCGTCGCTCCGCGTGTCCTGCAGGGGAATAACGTGGTTACACTCCATTTGACCGCCGCCTACCGCGGGCAGGGATTCGGCAGCATCGAGCAGCGCGGCTGGTCCGGGCTGCCGCCGGACTTCATCGGTTGGTTGTTGTATCGCCGGGGCCCGGTGCAGAACGGGCAGATGATCCTCTGGACGCGGCTGGACGTTCTGACTCCGGATACGGGAAGCGGTACGTGAAACCCGGTGCTCCTGGAATCATCGCGCTGGACGGGCCGGCGGCTTCCGGGAAGACGACCATCGGCCGCATGCTGGCCGCGCATCTGGCGTATCTTTTTTTCGACACCGGCGTGATGTACCGGACGGTCGCGCTCGCGGCCCTGCGGCGCGGAGTGGACCCCGCCGATGAGCCGGCGGTTTCGTCGCTGGCGGAGAAAATCTCGATCGACGTGCGTCCTCCGTCCGTCGACGACGGCCGAACCAGCACGGTTTTGTTGGATGGGGCGGATGTGTCTTGGGCGATCCGCGAACCGGCAGTGGACGCCGCGGTCTCGCAGGTGTCGGCCTACCGCCGGGTGCGCGCGGCGATGGTTGCCCAGCAGAGAAAGATCGGCCTGCGCGGGAAGATCGTGATGGTGGGCCGCGATGTCGGCACGGTAGTCCTGCCGGAGGCGGATCTCAAAATATACCTGGATGCTTCGCTTGCGGAGCGTTCCCGGCGGCGGTACGCCGAGCTGCACTCGCGCGGGGGGAAACAAACGCTGCAAGATGTGCATATGGGTCTTGCCCGGCGGGACGAGGTGGATTCTGGACGCGACCTCTCGCCGCTGCGTCCGGCCGGCGATGCCAGAATTATCGATACCACGGCGATGACGCCGGAAGAAATTCTAAAAATAATCGAATCGTTGCTTGAAAATAATTGAATTGGATTGGGAAGAGAAGGGACCTTCTTTTCCTGGAATAAGGTAATGAATACTTCCAAAGGTATTCCGATTTTGATCTCGAAAAAGCCGCAATCGGCGATACAAATCCTTTCCGCTTAATAACTCATTAACCCTTTCGCCGAAACCCAAAAATGCGGCATAATATATTCGGATTGGGTGATTATCCGGATCGATTATCCATCAAGGTATTTCAGCGCAATCCGGATAATCCGCGCAATCCGTGGGCAAGATAAAAGGAAGCATATGCCATCCAAAAGAGATTATCTCCATCGACAATGGGAGCCCATCCGCAACGTTCTTCGCTTCCTCATGAGCCACGTCGGTTTCCGCTACCTGGCCAAGATCGATTCCGTCGAGGGCGTGGAGTTGGTGCCCGAAAAAGGCCCCGGGATCATCATGTTCAACCACATCGCCTTCATCGATGGCATCGCGATCCTCTCCACGCTCAAGCGCAACGCGGTGCCGCTGGTGAAAAACGAAGCCGGCGCTATCCCGTTTTGGGGGATATTCCCCGCACTGTGGGGCGCCATTCCGATCCGGCGCGGTGAGGTAGACCGCCGCGCGTTGGAGCAGGCGCTGGCCGTGTTGAATTCCGGCGAGTTGCTCCTGATCGCGCCGGAAGGCCACCGCAGTCCGGCGCTGATCGAGGGCAAAGAGGGTTTGGCGTATATCGCCGCGCGAACCAAGGCGCCGATCATCCCCGCGGTCATCGAAGGCAGCGAGGGGTTCCCTTCCTTGGATCCCAGACGCTGGTCGCTGCCCGGCGCGCGCATCCGCTTCGGAAAACCGTTCCGTTTCCGCCTGCCCAAGGGGCGCATCCCGCGCGGGTGGCTGCGCAAGATGACCGACGAAGCGATGTACCGCCTGGCTTCGCTGCTCCCGCCCGCGCGCCGCGGCGTATACGGCGATCTTCGCCGCGCGACGACCGATACGATTGAATTCCTCTCTCCGTGAGCCAAAAGCTTTTTCCGGCAAAGGCGAACGGGGGTCTGATATCGGCCGTCGGGCGGGGGAGCCTGGCAGCGAGGATCGGCATCCGGCGGGGCGACCGACTCCTCGAAGTCAATGGCCATCCCGTCGAGGACGTCATCGACGTGCAGTATCACTCCGCCGATGACGCCGTCTCCTTTAAGTGGAAAAGGGGGGGCCGGATTTTGACCGGCGAAGCCAGACGGACCATGCGCTCGACCCTCGGTCTGGATTTCGTTCATCCCACTTTCGACACCGACATCCGCCGTTGCAACAACCAATGCCCGTTTTGCTTCGTGGTTCAGATGGCCCCGGGCATGCGTCGTACGCTGCATATCAAGGACGACGATTACCGCTATTCCTTTCTCTATGGACATTTCGTCACGTTGACCAATCTTTCCGCGCGCGACTGGAGCCGCATCGCCCAGCAGCGCCTTTCGCCGCTTTACGTCTCGGTGCACGCCACCGAACCGGAAGTGCGCGCGCAAATCTTGGGCAACCCGAAAGCGGGCGATATCCTCGAGCGGTTGCGCTACCTTGCCGAGAACCGCATCGAGGTTCACACCCAGGTTGTGCTTTCGCCGGGCTGGAACGATGGAGAACATCTGAAACGCACGTTGCGGGATCTGGCAGGCTTATTTCCCTCGATCCGTTCCTGTTCGGTCGTCCCGGTCGGGGTGACGCGATTTCAAAAGAACGGCATCCGGCCGTACGATCCCTCGTCGATGGAGACGGTGATTCGCCAGGTGGAGGCGGCACAGCAGGATTTTCTCCATCGGTTGGGATCGCGCTTTGCGTTTCTCACCGACGAATGGTATCTGGCGGCCGGCGCTCCGGTACCGCCGCTGGATTTCTATGAGGAAATCGACTTGCGCGAAAATGGTCTGGGGCTGTCGAGAAATTTTCTGGAAGATTGGGCCGCGGTTAAAAACAGGCTTCCCAAATTAAAAAAAGAATTCCAAAAATCGGGAGCCACTCTGGTCACCGGCAAGTTATTTAAAAAAACGCTGGAATCGGCCGCGGAGGAATTCTCCGGCCTGACCGGAATTCCATTGACCGTTGTCGGTGTAACCAACCGCTGTTTCGGAGAGACGGTTACCGTGGCCGGATTGCTTACCGCGCGCGACGTGATCGACTCGCTCACGGGGAAGGAAAGAACCGGTCCCGTACTGCTGCCGCAAATCATGTTCTGCCATCCCGGGACGATCGCATTGGACGATCTCTCCCCGCTGGATGTCGCCCGCGCTGTCGGCGCGGATGTTTATCTCGTGGATACCATGAGCGGGGTGGCGAGCACCCTCTTTGGAAAAAAATCCCTTCGGTTCGGGGCGGGGGGCAACAGAAAATAAACCCCCCGGGCGGGGGGAATCGATTTTTTATTCCTTACGATCATCCGTCAATTGGCCGGTGCTTCGTGCGGGAGGAACGACCGGCAGGCAGACCGTGAAAGTGGATCCCTGCCCGACCCGGCTCTTGACGTCAAGCGTTCCGTGGTGACTTTCGATAATATATTTTGAAATATATAGTCCCAAGCCGGTGCCCCGGGCGAGTCCCGTTCCTTCCTGAGACCGGTAGAATCTTTCGAAGAGGTGCGGCAGGCCTTCGTCGGAGATTCCCTTGCCGGTATCCGAGACCTCGATGAAGACGCTATCCTGGTTCTTTCCGGAACCATGATATGCCCGGAGGGCAATTTCCCCGTTGGGCAGGTTGTATTTCACCGCGTTATTGAGCAAATTCAAGAGGACCTGTTTTATCTTCGCCCGGTCGGCGGTGACATCCATCGGATCGCGGATCATTTCCTGGCGGAAGAGCAACCCTTGAGCGTGCACCAGAGGGGAGATGATTTCCACGCATTCGGAAACGAGCGCCGCGGCGGAAAACCGTTCGAGCTGCAGGTGCGCCCGCCCGGATTCCAGCCGCGCCAGATCCAGATAATCGTCCGTCAATTCGTTGAGCCGTTGAATCTCCTGCCGGAAGGTGGAAAGGACCGAATGGCGTTGGGATTCGCTAAGATCCTGGCGGTCCAGCAGCGCGGAGGCGGTGGCCAGCGCAGCCAGGGGTGTGCGGATTTCGTGCACCAATTCGGTGATCAGGTCACTCTGGCGAAAGAGGCGCAGGTTGTCCATGACGGCGGCAGCCTGCCCGGCCAGGGCTTCCAACGCGGAAAAATCCTCCGGTTCGAAATCCCCTTGGGATTTATTGATTGCCTCGAGCACCCCGACCGAATTGCCTTTGCTTTTCAACGGGACGGCGAGTATGGATTTCGGATGGATTGGAGCAAACGCTGTGAACTCGAAGTAGGAATTATTCGGCTGCCCGGAGGAAGCACCGATGAGAAGCGGTGATCCGGAGGTCAACACTTTTCCGGCCAGGCTGCCTTCCTTTGGGATGGAATGGCCTTGAAACTTGTCTGGATTCAGGTTGGTGGCCGAAACAACCTGGAGATCGCCGCTGGCCGGATCCAAGAGCATCAGAACGGCCGCCTCACATTCCATAAGCGCCACGCTGCCGTCGATGACCTGCGAATAAATATCCTCCATCTGTACGGTGGAGGCCAGGCGGTGGATGAGCTCGAGTAGCTTCGCGTAACGCCGAAGAAGTGTTGGGTAATTGCGGATCGCAGTGTCGGGGCCGGAGGTGGTTTTTTCGGGAGGCATACGTTGCGCCAAGCGGTCCGCGGCTCAGGAACGGGCTTTGGACATGATCCGGTCAGTGACCTGGCGGATCTGGTCGGAAACCATCGCGTTCGGGTCGCGTACCACGATCGGCACGCCGCTTTCCGCCGATTGGTATGCGAGTTCCGGAGCGGGGGTGATCATCCCGATCACAGGCTGGCCGAGAATCTCCTCGATTTTAGCCCGCGCCATTTGCAGGCTGGAGCGCTCGCGGTTGACCAGCACAAAGTCGATCTTGGATTGCGCTAGGCCGAGGGTTTGCAGGTCCGTCACCAGCGCCTTGGCCATGGTGACCGTATGGCGCATCGGTTCCACAAGGATGATCACGTGGTCGGAGGACATAAGCAGCTTGGCGCTAATTTCGGTCAGGCCGTTGCCCAGATCGATCAACAGGTTCTGGGTCATCGCCGCAAGGACGCGCGCAATCGCCTCGATCCGCGCCGCCTGTTGGATCATGGCGAAATCGTGCGGCTCGTATGAACTTAAGAGCGATCGCAACCCGGAAGGATGGCCGACGATTTCCTTCTCCACCAGTGCAGGAGTGATCGGCTCGGGATTGTTCTGCATCAGAGCCGTAAGGCCGGAGGGTTTGTTGATCCCCAGCAACGCACCCGCGATTCCCAGCCCCGGACGGAGCTCCAGCAGGATCACGTCCTGTTTGCGGCTCGCCATGGTCACAGCGACATTCACCGCAAGCGTGCTGGTGCCCAGGCCGCCCTTGGCGCCGATCAGGCAAACCATATACGCTTTTTTAGTTGGAAGAGCGGCGGCGGAGGAAGCCTGCCGGCTTCGGCCGAGCAGCGCCTTGACGTGGGCCAACAGTTCTGCGGGATGGGTCGGTTTGGGGAGGTAGTCGTCGGCTCCGGCCTCGAATCCCTGTACCTTGTCGTCCACCTGGGTTTTTGCGGTGAACATCAAAATCGGGGTGGTTTTGAAGGCGGGATCGGATCGGATCCGACGGCAAACTTCGAACCCGTCGATGTCGGGCATCATCACGTCCAACAGGATGAGGTCCGGTTTTTCGGCGGGTACTTTGGAGAGCGCCTGGGTGCCGTTGATCGCTGCGACGATGGTATACCCTTGCCGTTGCAGCATCATCCCGACCAATTTCAGGGTGTCAAGATCGTCATCGACGACGAGAATTTTTTCCGCCATACGATTCGGTCTCCCGGCATTAATCTTTAGAAGTGTACTATCTTTATTCTTGTCAGACAAGTCCCGGAGAGCGTAAAAAGGCCGGAAGATCATTCCTGCAATATAATCATGCCGGATGCGAATTCCTTCATTGCCGGGAAGCAAGGATTCTTCATGACCTTCGAGGTATGGCTTTCCTCTCCCGCGGGTGTGCCGCTCCTGCCCGCACAATTCCTTTGGACCGCTGCCCTGACCCTTCTTCTGGCGCTGGCGGTTGCAAGGTCCGTTCCCCGGCGGGAGGAGATTCGCCCCGGACGCATCCTCTTTTTCATCCTGTGCCTGCTCCTGGCTGTCCCGGCCGGAGGTTTGGCCATCCTTCGCTTTCCTGCGTCGGGACCCGCGACGGTCGCCGGAGTCCCGATGGCCGCTTTTCAGCCTGCCGCTGGGCTGCTTGACATCGCCCTTCTGTTGCTGGCAGGCGCCTTGATCGGAAAATTCCCGGCGCTCGCAGGCGGGCTGGTCCTCGGCGCAGTCCGATCGGTTTTCGACACCCATTCGGTGTCCACGATTTTAGAGTACGGCCTGACCGGATGGGCGATCGCCGAGTGTATGGGGCAAGATTATTCCGGGCGGCTGTTTTCCATCCTGCGCAGACCGTGGGGCGCGGCCCTTGGGTCGGCGGTCGTACTGGTTGCGCTGCGGTTCGGGAGCGAGCTGGGTTCGGCACGAGGGGATTTGATCACGCTGTTCGATTACGCGCTGGCGAGATTCCCCGGCTTGCTGCCGGCCGTTCTGTTGGAATGTCTGGCCGGCGCGACGGAGGTGGAAGGGATCCGGCTATTGGCGGGCTCCGCCTGGCCCATGCCCAAACAGTTGAAGGCGACGCGCTATGAGCGCTCGCTCGCCTGGAAGGTCAGCTTGTGGTTGATCCTCCCGATCGCTTTCATGGCGGCGGCGTTGACCGCCATCGTAGTAGTCGACACGCGATCCCAGGCGCGGCTGACCTTGCGGCAGGAAGTGTTGGGAGCGGTCCAGACTGCCCAGAGTGATCTACCGGTGGCGATCACGACCGGGCATACGCTACTGGAGGGGATGAGCTCCAATTTGCCCTCGGGCCTTCCGGATCGGGTCGCGATCGAATCCTATCTGGGCGACCGGCTGAGCCAGCCTCCGTTCTTTGAACAAATCGCCTTCCTCACGCCCGATGGAACGCCCTTCGCGGCATATCCCCCCAATACCGTTCCCTTCTGCCAAAGCGAGGAAGAGGCGCAAGGCTGCAGCCTCGCTTTGCGCGGGATCGCCTGGGAAGGATGGCTGGCGCCCGACGCCAACGGAAAAACTTGGATTGCGTTCACCCAGCCGGTCTGGGATTCGAACGGCAAGGTTCGCGGAGCGCTCGTCGGCCGGACCGCACTGGAAACCAATCCGCTTCTGAAAGCCATCCCCGCCGCGTTCCAATCTTTACCGGGCGGGCAGGCGATGTTCCTCGACGATGCGAATCGCGTGCTCTACCCGTCGAATACGGAACCCTGGACTGCGGATAGACTGGTGGAACGGGACAGCCAGGGCGGCGAATGGTTCCTGGGGTCGATGCCGGGCGGGGGCACGAGGCTTTCCTATTTGCTCCCGCTGGGATATCCAAAATGGAAGATCGCCGTCCGGGTTCCCGAAGCGTTCGCTTTCCGAACAGCCCTGGAGACCGGATTGCAGGTGGGGATCTTCGCTTTTTTCATGACCTTGCTGGTGGGTTTGCTGGCGCTTTTCATCGCCCACCAGATCACTTCGCCCCTGCGCCAACTAGCGGAATCCGCCGGATTGATTGCGGCGGGGGATTTGGAACGGACGGTTGCCGTTTCGGGTGAGGACGAGATGGGGCGGCTCGGTCGATCTTTGGAATCCATGCGCCGCAGTCTGCGCCGGCAGATGCGCGATCAGGATCTCCTGCTGCAGGCGGTGCAGGGGATGGCTTCGAGCCTCGATCTGGAACGGTCGATGGAAATTCTTCTGCACAGCGTCCAGACGGCAACCGGGGCGCAGACGGTGCGCTTGGTGCTGGCGCCGTCGTATCGCGGTTCGTATCCGGTGGACCGTTTCTCGCTTGGAGAGGAAGCAGCGGCGCTGGGATCGATCGACGAGCGGATCCTCGCCGCCGCCCGCGACGCTCCGGGCGCGGGCCGGCAAACCCCCTTTACGGCCAATCGCAATTCGGGCACGGACGATGGAATATTCGAGCCGCTCCCCGATACGGTCGGCGCGCTGATCGCTTTGCGAATCGCCAGCGCGAGTGCGTTCTACGGGGCGCTGTGCGTGGCTTACCGTGAACCGCAGGCGTTTGAGGAGGGTTTACTCGAACTGCTGGCCGGGTTTGCCAACCAGGCGTCGCTGGCCATCACCAACGCCCGTCTATTGGACGGCACCGAATACGAGCGCGAACGCCTGGCCGCTATTCTCGAGGCCATTCCGGAAGGGGTGCTGGTAGTGGATGCGGAAGATTGCCTGCAATACGCCAACCCCACGGCCGAGGCGATGCTGGGAACCGGGTTGCTCGGGGTGGGGCGTCCGGTTGCGGAAAGCATATCCCAACCGGATCTGGCGCGGCTCCTGGCGGAATCCGCAGTCGAGCCGCACACAATGGAATTTTCCAGCGCGGAAGGACGCCGGTTGCGGGGTGTCGTGCGCAGCGTGCGCAGCGCCGACGGGGACGGGGTGTGGCAGGTGTGCGTGCTGCAGGATGTGACCTCCTTCCGCCAGCTTGACGAACTGAAAACGGAATTCGTGCACACCGTCAGCCACGATCTGCGCCGTCCGTTGACGATGATGGAAGGGCTGGTGCATATGATCGAAATGCTCGGACCGCTCAACGCGGCCCAGCAGGAATACGCCCGGCGCATCCGGCTTTCGGCGCAGGAAATGAACCGGCTGGTCAAGGACCTTCTGGACCTGGGGCGAGTCGAAAGCGGCGTGGAAATCCGGCGCCTCCCGGTGCAGCTCCCGGCGATCGTGGCACGCGTTGTCGACGGGTTGAAACCGGAAGCGGCGGCCAACAACGTAAAACTGCGCGTCAAAATTCCAGAGTCGCTGCCGGATGTTCCCGCTGACGCCTCGCTCCTGGAGCGCGCGCTCGGAAATCTGATGGAAAACGCGATCCGCTTCAATCGGCAGGGCGGCACCGTGGACGTGAGCGCAAAAATCTCTGGGGAAACGGTCGTGGTGGCGGTGAAAGATAACGGGATTGGGATTGCGCCGGCCGATCAGCCGCGCGTTTTTGAAAAATTCTTCCGGGTCGCGCCCTCGTCGGATCCGGAACATCCCGCCTGGGGGCTGGGGCTGGCGATCGCAAAAAGCGTGGCCGAATGGCACGGGGGGAAAATCTGGTTCGAAACCAAGCTCGGGCAGGGGAGTACGTTTTACCTGGCGTTGCCGATGAAACCGTAAACGGAATCGTCGCCGAGCGTATGGTGCCTGTGGGAAACTCCTCACTATTCCGAGTAAACCTCATATTATCCCGGGGCTAATCCCGCGCTTCGCGCGGGACAGGCGCGCCGAGCTATGAACAGTGCCCGCATAAACCCTAGAGGGGAATCGCATGGCGATTTTATCCCGGGGCTAATCCCGCGCTTCGCGCGGGACAGGCGCCCCGAGCTATTAACCGCGCCCGGCTAAAGCCGGGCTTCAAAAAAACCCAGCAGTCGATGCTTTTTAATTTTGGTTTTTCAGTGTCATTACAAGGAGTTCATCGAAGAGAACCTATTATTTTTTGGTTCGAATGATCTGAAGCCGGGTTTACCCGGCGTTGTTAAAAGCCCGGAGCTTTAGCTCCGGGTGGACGCCGGGCGGACTCGCTTCCGGACGATTGTTTGGATTATTCCCAATCCTTGCGTATCTCCAACGGATTGGCATGATGTTCCTTCTGCTTTTCGGTATAAAAAATGCAGGCAGAGAGGCTTGTTTCGTCCAGAGAGAAAACGCTGTATTCCTCCTGCCAGTTGAATTTCATCGGCAACAGGCCGGATTCATTTATCCGCAGCGAGGAGATCCCTTTCACCTGGCCAATGAAATTCGAGAGAGAAATGGTCGGCGGAACGGACGCAACCAAATGAACATGATCTCGGCAGGCATTCACCGCAAGCACCCTCGCATCCAATCCGATGACTTTGGATTGGATCGAATCGAATAGATGTTGTTCCAATTCCGGAACAATCCAGGGTTGGCGATTTTTTGTGGACCAGATAAAGTGGTAGAAAAGTCTGTAGTGTGGCATATCCCCCTCCTAAAATAATTATAATTCACGACTGAGAAAATGGGTATTCCAGGTTCAGCCTGGCAAATGTAACATATTGACCCCTCTCTGCATTCAACCCAGTTCCCCGGGGCTGAAGCCCCGAGCTATGAACAGTGCCCGCATAAACCCTAGAGGGGAATCGCATGACGATTTTATCCCGGGGCTGAAGCCCCGAGCTATTAACCGCGCCCGGCTAAAGCCGGGCTTCACACAAACCCAGCGATCGATGTTTTTAAAAATAGTTATTTTAGTGACAAAGCAAGGAGCCTATCGACGTAGATCTGTCATATGTTATTCAAATGATCTGAAGCCGGGTTTACCCGGCCCCCGCTTCGCGAGGGCAGGCGTTGTTGAGAGCCCGGAGCTTAAGCTCCGGGTGAATAAATGCGATTGAACCTTGCTCCGCTCAACCCAGTTCCCCGGGGCTGAAGCCCCGAGGGTCCGTTCGGGACCGATCCCTTCCTGCGTCCGGCCAATCCATCATCCGACTTGGATCCACCCTCTGAATCCCATCTCCTTGCCCGCACCACCCCAAACGATTACAATCCTCCGGTGACCATTTCAACCTATCAGCAGGCACTGGATTATCTGTACTCCTTCATCGACTACAGCCTCCAGCGCACATATCAATATTCCGACCATACTTTCGACCTCGGGCGCGTGCGCGCGTTGCTTGCGCTGCTGGGCGATCCGCATCGGAAGTATGCGGTGATCCACGTGGCGGGGACCAAAGGCAAGGGATCGGTCTCGGCGATGGCGGATTCCGTTCTGCGCGCCGCGGGCTACCGCACCGGTTTCTATTCCTCGCCGCATCTGATCGATTTCTGCGAGCGGATCCGGATGGGCGGCGAGCCCATCGCGCACGAGCGGCTGGCGCAAATCGTGAATGATTTGCAGCCGACCGTCGCGAAAGTACCCGGATTGACAACCTTCGAGATCACCACCGCGGCGGCCTTCCAATATTTTGCCGAGGAACGGGCGGAGGTTGTGGTGGCTGAAGTCGGCCTGGGAGGGCGGCTGGATGCCACCAACGTCGTGACGCCGCAGGTGGCGGTGATCACGTCCCTTTCCTACGACCATACGCACCTTTTGGGAAACACCCTGGCCGAGATCGCCTTTGAAAAGGCCGGGATCATCAAACCGGAAATCCCGGTCGTCTCATCGCCGCAGGAAGGCGAAGCGATGCGCGTCCTGCTCGACGTCACCCGCCAGCGCAACGCCCCGCTGACCCTGGTCGGGCGGGACTGGCACTTCGCACCGCGGAGCCAAGACCTGGAAGGGCAGTCGTTTTATCTCTGGTCCGCCCGGGAACAAACCCTGATGGACGAGATGCTCGACCGGAGCGGTGAGCCGCAGTGGATGCCAATGCGCTACGAAATCCCTCTTCTGGGGTATCATCAAGTGATCAACGCGGTAACGGCGATTGCCGCGCTGCTGGTTTTGAAAGAACGCGGTTGGAACATCCCGGAAGAGGCGATCGCGAAGGGATTGCGTTCGGTTCACTGGGAAGGCCGGTTCCAGATTCTCCACCGCGCGCCGCTGGTGATCGTCGACTCGGCGCATAACCGGGATTCGGCACGGCGCTTGCGGACCGCATTGGACGATTACGTCCCCGGCCGGCAGGTGGTGCTGCTGTTCGGCGCCTCCGACGACAAGGACATCGCCGGGATGTTGGATGAACTCGCGCCTCGCCTCCTGCGCATGGTCGCCACCCGGTCGACCCATCCGCGCGCGGCCGATCCCGAAAAGATCGCCGCACTGGCGCGCGAGCGCGGCTTCCCGGCGGAAGTGCAAGCCGATCCGGCGCAAGCCCTGGTGCTCGCGCTTCGGCTGGCCGGCTCCGACGGGGTAGTCCTGGCCGCCGGCAGCCTGTTCGTGGCGGGGGCGGTGCTTACCGAATGGCCCCAGCTGAGCCGAAAAATTTTTGCAACGGAGGAACAGGTGACCGCGCCTTTCGCGGTGCCTTCAGAAACCGATGGTTAATATGAGCGGACAGGATTATCGCGATTGGCAGCTTCGTTCGGAATTTGCCGAGGTGCTGGGAAGCCGCACCGAGGAGCTGCAAAAGATTCCCGA
>JBEKLP010000045.1:0-20779 GCA_050010135.1 Anaerolineales bacterium | reverse complement strand
AACGATTACGTATTGGAATCCCTGTCGCGGCTGGAAGCCGAGATGAGCCGGCTGCTTTTACAGGTGCGAAACGGAATCACCAAATTAAACGAGGAGCAGGCGGGCGAACAGGAATCGTAGATAAACCCTTGGGCGAATTAAAACCGTAGGGGTGCGTCGCGACGCGCCCTTTCAATTTAAAATATCAATTGTAGGGATGTATATTGTTGGATCGTCAATTTGGATATGGCAAGAACCATGGCGTGTCGCCGACCCGACCCTACGACCGAAACATCATTTTTATTTCTTCCGGAACGGCTGGCATCGCGCCCGGTTGGGTGCAGACAAACGATGCCAACCGATTGGCGCAATCGTTGAGATCTTCCGCGTTGACGTTGCGCAACATCCCGACGGCGATTGCGGCTGTAAAAGCATCCCCCGCCCCGATGGAATCCACCATCTTCACCGGGTATCCTCCGTGGACAAACTTCCGGCCCCCGCCGTACAACACGCTCCCCTTCTCTCCCTTGGTGAGCACGATCCACCGCAGCGGATGGCGCCGCATCAGTTCCGCCGCTATGGTCTCTTCCCCGCCGGCGATCGAGAACATTCCGGCCAGGAGGCGGATTTCTTCATCGTTCACTTTTAGAACGTTCGCAAGGGAAAGCGATTCTTCGATGACGTTCCTGGAGAAGAAAGGAGCGCGCAGGTTGAGATCCAGAATTCGCAAGGCTTCGGATCCGACCTGGTGAAGGAAATCCTGGATGGTTTTCCTTGATGCCGGAGCGCGCTGGGCCAGCGTGCCGAAACAGACCGCGTCGGTTGTCGCAGCCAATTCGCGCAATTGCGGGTTCTCCGGCAGAAAATCCCAGGCGACATTTTCCCCGATGGCGTAGCCCGGCTTCCCCTGCGGATCAATCGTCACGGTAACGGCGCCGGTCGGGTGGACTTTGTCGGCGGAAATGAATTCCCGGCTCAGCGAAAGATCGTTCCAATGCTCGAGAATTTCTTTTCCGAGCGAGTCCTTCCCGACGCAGGAAACCAGCAGCGGTTGCATGTCCCCGCCACCGATTTCCCGCGTGTGGTAAATAAAATTCGCCGGCGCGCCGCCGAGCACTTTACCCGAGGGGAGCACGTCCCAAAGTATCTCCCCAATTCCGACGATTACACGTGTTTCCGCCGCCATTGCCGCCTCACTTTCTCCCGAAGCGCCTAGCCAGCAGATCCATCGGCAGGTGGATCATCGTCGGGCGTCCGTGCGGACAGGTGCGCGGCGAGGAGCATTGTTCCAACGCGCGGATCAGCGCCGTTTGCTCCTCGGGCCCGAGAGTCTGGCCCGCCTTGACCGCGGCGCGTTTGCAAACGCGGGCGATCAGACGCGCTTCCGCCTCCGCCGCCAGGGGTGTCTCATCCTCCTCGAAATCCTCTACCGCCGCAAGCAACGCGTCCTCCGGCTTCAGCCCACCAAGCACCTGCGGGATGGAGCGCACGCGGAATGCCGAACCGCCGAACGGCTCCACCTCGAATCCAATATGCGCCAGGAGCTCCAACTGCCCCTCCAGCGCCGAAGCCTGCGTCGTCGAAAGTTCCACCACCTCCGGCGAGAGCAGCCGCTGGGAAATATGCATACCCGGTTGTTCGCGCCGCATCGCCTCGAACAGCACCCGTTCGTGCGCCGCGTGCTGGTCGATCAGATACAAACCGTCCGGCCCTTCAGCCACCAGGTAAGCCGCCCCGATCTGGCCGACGGCGCGCAACAGGGGAATCCGTTCCGCGCCGCCGATTGGCGCTGTTTGAGGGATCGATCCCGTCGCGTCTTGGGGCGGAGTGCCGGGCTCGTGGTCCAGCATCCATCCCGGTTCGACCGGCAAGGTCCGGCTCATGGTTTGACCCGGACGCGGTGTTTCCTCCCAGGCGCGCACGCCCGGAACGGTCGGGCTCGCCTTCAACGCCTGCCGGACGGCGCGCTGGAGCGCGGAGAAGACAGCCGACGGTTCGCGGAAACGCACTTCCGCTTTGGCTGGATGCACGTTGACGTCCAATTCATCCGGCGGCATTTCGACGAAGATCGCTCCGAAGGGAAAGCGGCCGACCATGAGCAGCGTGTGATAGGCCTGCACCACCGCGGTGGTCAGCGCCGGATCCGCGATCGAGCGTCCGTTGATGAAGAGCAGGATATCCTTGCGGTTGGAGCGCGAGAGGTCGACCGGGCTGACGTAGCCGCCCACATGCACCGGCCCCTCGATCGAAGCCGCCGAAAGGTCGATCATACGTTCGGCCGCATCCAATCCGAACACCGCAGCCAGCACTTCGCGCCGGTTGCCGTTTCCATTGCCGGCCAGCGTTTCGCGCCCCTCCTGCGAAAGCCGGAAGCGGACTTCGGGATAGGCCAAGGCGTAACGCGATACGAGCGAATCGATCTGGCGCCGTTCCGCGGTTTGGGTTTTGAGGAACTTCCGCCGGGCGGGAACGTTGAAGAAGAGATCCTCCACCGTCACCACGGTTCCTTGCGGAGCGCCGATCGGCGCGGGCGCCTCGACGCGTCCATCTTCCGCCGTCAGGCGCATTCCGTGCGGCTGAGCCCGCGCCCGGCTCGTCAGCGTTAAGCGCGCCACCGCGGCGATGGAGGCCAGCGCTTCACCGCGAAAGCCGAGCGTGCGCAGGGAATCCAAATCCCCCAGAGCGGTTAGTTTGCTCGTAGCATGCCGCTCCACGGCGAGCCCGATCTCGGCCGGATCGATCCCATCCCCGTCGTCGGCGACGGAAATTTTCCGCCGTCCGCCGTCTTCCGTTTCGATGAAAATATTGCGCGCGTGCGCGTCGAGGGAATTTTCCACCAATTCCTTGACGACCGAAGCCGGGCGTTCCACCACTTCGCCGGCGGCAATCTGCGAGGCGATCTCCGGGGAAAGGACGCGGATACCCATCGTTACTCGCCGAATTCGAGTTCGAAATCGGTCTGATCGGTGAATTCTTCGGTTGGAACGATTTCGATTTCGCCGAACAAGTCGGTTTGCCTGGCGATCACATGCCGGCGTTTGACCAGTTCAAGCATCGCCAGGAAGGCCACCACCACTTCGATGCGGGTCTCCACGCCGCGCATCATCCGCGAGAAAACCGCGCGCCCCTCTCCGCGGATGCTTTGGACGATACGGCGGATCTGATCGCGGATGGTCACGATGGGCGGAGTGACCATCGTCCCCAGCTGGGGAGGCTCCGGCCGAACGGCAAGCGCATCCTGTGCCGCCTGCTTCAATGCCGCAAGCGAAAGGCGGCTCCAATCCAGGCGAGGCGGCACCTTGGGAGGAGGCGCCAGGCGCAGAAAAGTGCGCAACCCGGCCTCCTCACGTTGGTGCAGTAACAGCGCGACATCCTTGAATTGTTTGTAGAGCCGCAGCTGGCGAGTCAGCGCGTCGCCCGGGTCTTCTTCACCCGCTTCGCGTTCGGGCGGACGGGGCAGCAGGGCCTCACTTTTAATTTGCAACAGACGGGCGGCGACGACGACGAACGCCGCAGCCAGGTCCATGCGCTGTTCCTGCATCGCGCGCAAGTAGCCCAGGAATTGGTCGGTGACCTGCGCCAATGCCACCCGGGTGATGTCCAGCTCCGCGCGTTCAATTAAATGAAGGAGTAAATCCAGCGGACCTTCGAAGACGGGAAGTTGAACGGTATAGGCGGGTGCCTGCATGGAATAACTCGGATGATAAACTCGGATTGGCGGGAGCGACGGCGGATTAAAGAGCGATTATACTGCATCGAAGCCCACTCCGGCGGTGATATACTCGAAGATATCGGAGGAATCCATGGCCGAGGATCGCATGGAGATAAACGCGCGCTGGATGGGCGCACTCGGATTTGAAGCCAAGAATCCGCAGGGGGCGTCGATCCGGATGGATTCGTTGGGCCAGGGCGTCGCCCCCTCGCCCATGCAAGTGGTGCTTATGGCGATGGCAGGCTGCACCGGGATGGACATCGTCAGCATCCTGGAAAAAAAACGGCAGCCCGCGGAGTCAATTGAAATTCACGCCCGCGGTACACGGGCCGAAGATCACCCTCGGGGGTTCACCGATATCGAATTAGAATACGTGCTGTCCGGTGCGCAACTGACCGCCGAGGCGGTGGCACGCGCGATCGAACTTTCGATCAACAAATATTGCTCGGTGGGCGGGATGCTCGCCAAGGCCGCCACCCTGCGGACGTCCTTCCGGATCGTCTCCGGGGGAAAATCACCGAATGAGTGAGATCCGTCTGGATTGGCTGCATGGGAAGACCTTTGTCGGCACCGACAGCACGCGCCACGCCATCGTTATCGAGCCTCCCGACGGGGAAGCCGGCACTGGCGTAAAACCCTCCGACTTGCTGCTGCTGGGATTGGCCTCTTGCGCCTCGGTGGACCTGATCGAGATTCTGAACAAGAAACGCCAGCCACCGGACCGGATGGAAGTGCGGGTGGAGGGAATTCAGGACACGGAACCTCCCTGGACTTTCCGTAAAATCCATATGCACTTTGTGTTTCAGGGCGCGCTTCTGCAATCTTCGGCGGTCGAGCAGGCGATCCATCTTTCGGAGGAAAAATATTGTTCCGTAGCGGCGACGATACGATGCGCCGCGGAAATCACCACTTCGTATGAAATTCAGCCGCCTCCCGCGGGCGCACCGGCCTAACCGGGCGGACGGCGCGAATCTTTTTAGACGGAACAAAACCCATCCAGGAGACATTCTTCATGAGCGAACCCATTCCCGTCACCGATGCCGAATTTGAAGCCAAGATCTTAAAATCCGACCTGCCGGTCGTCGTCGATTTTTGGGCGACGTGGTGCGCGCCATGCCGGGCAATCGCCCCCACCCTCGAGCGGATCGCCGTGGAATATTCCGACCGGCTGATCGTGGCCAAAGTCGACGTGGATGAGAATCCGGTATTCGCCCAGCAATTCGGCGTGCAGGGAATTCCCACCCTGCTCCTGGTCCACCAGGGAAAAGTCGTCAACCGCATCGTCGGAGCCCTTCCGGAAGCCCGTTTGAAGGCGTCGGTGCAGGATTTTCTCGATCAAATCGCCGCCCCAGCCTCCGGTCTTGCCACTCCCGGCGGCTCGTGATAAGATAATTCCGGATTGGTGAATCGGTTATTGTTTTCTGAGAAGTGGGCAACCCCCACTTTTCTTTGTATCTGGCAGAGGTCAACCTCTCCATGGAGTAAAGCGACGACATGAGAAACGAGTTTGCACTTGCCTTCAACGAAGTGCTGGAGCATTACGGACTGCCTCGCGAATCGGTGCTGGAGGTTGTGCAGGCGGCGATGGTCAACGCCTATCGCAAAGCCGTCAACGCCTCCACCGCCCAGCAAGTGGAAGCCGTGGTCGACCTGACCAAAGGGACGATTCAGATCCTGGTCGAAAAGGAAGTGGTCGACGACGTTGCCGATGTGCGCACCGAGGTGGCGCTGACCGACGCCCAGAAAGTCAATCCGAAGGCGCAGCTGGGGGATTTAATCCTCATCGACAGCACGCCGGAAGACTTCGGGCGGATCGCCACACAGGCCGCCAAACAGCAAATCCACCAGAAACTGCGCGATTCCGAGCGCGAAAAGCAGTTCGAGGAATGGTCGGCCCGCAAAGGCGAGATCGTCCACGGAACCGTGCAATCCATCGGGGCAGCCGGGATCACCGTCAGCCTCGGCCGCGCTGAAGCCACCCTCCCCAAGCGCGAACAGCTACCCACCGAGCGCTACAAACCGCGCGATCGAATCCGCGCGGTGCTGATGGATGTGGCCAAGACCAGCCGCGGGCCGCAGATCGTCCTCTCGCGCGCCGACCGCAACATGCTGCGGCGCCTGCTGGAGGCGGAGGTTCCGGAAATTTACCAGGGTATGGTAGAGATCAAAGGCATCGCCCGCGAGCCGGGATTGCGTTCCAAGGTGGCCGTGGCGGCGATGCAGCCCAACCTCGACCCGGTCGGCGCCTGCGTGGGGATGCGCGGCGGACGGATTCAAGCCATCGTGCGCGAATTGCACGACGAGAAGATCGACGTCATCGAATGGAATCCGGATCCGGCATCCTTTATCGCCAAGGCACTCAGCCCGGCGCGCGTTTCGGGAGTCTATCTGGACGACGATCCGGTGCGCGGCCGGACGGCGCTGGTGGTGGTATCCGAGGACCAGCTCAGCCTGGCGATCGGTCGCGAAGGTGTCAACGCACGCCTGGCGGCCAAGCTCACCAGCTGGCGGGTGGATATCAAGAGCGTGGCCGAAGCCGCGGCCGATGCCGTGCAAAAAATCGGGAAAGAGGAAATCCTCGCCGCATTTGCCGAAGCGCAGCAGCCGCTCATTTCCCAGGTGCAGGACGCCCTGGCCCGCAAGGCGGAAGGCAAGCCGCTGCCCCCGGAAGATTACAACGCCATGACCCAATTCGTCACTATGGTGGAGCGCACGCTGGCCGAACAACGCGAAGGCCGGCGCAAAGCCCAATCCCGGCGTCTGGCGGAAATCCGCAAGAATATTCCGAAGGCGGCATACACCCGCCCGCTCGACACGCTGGGACTAGGCGAACCGCTCCAACAGGCGCTCGTCGCCTCGGGATTGGAATCCATCGGGCAATCCTACGAACGCTCCATGATCGATCCGGATTCGATCCTCACGCTACCGGAAGTCGGCGCGCGGAATTTTGAAAAATTCAAGGAAACATTGGAAAGCGCCATCCTCGAAATGCGGGCCGATGAGAAAGCGGAAGCCGAACAGGCGGCCGCTGAAGCCGCGCTGGAAAAAGCCGCCGCGGCCCTGGAACAACCGGCCGCCGAGGGAGTACTCCCCGAAGGGCAGGAAGCCGCCGCGGTCGCTGAACCGGTTGCGGGCGAAATCGTGGGTGTAATCGAACCCGCCCCCGTGGTGGAAGGGGAGGAAGAGGCCGAGGAAGAGGACGAAGGAACAAGCGCGAAGAAGAAAAAGAAAGGCAAACTCAAGGCGGTCATTGAATTGGATCCTGAGACCGGTTTGACGGTTGCCCGTCGCAAGCGCAAACCCGGCCGGACCAAGGATTGGGTGGAAGACGGTTCAGGGGAAAGCGTGTGATCCGCGATTTCTCGGGCAACAGGTTTCGAAATTCCGGACTGGAGCGATGAGCCGCAAAACGCTGGCTCGACCCAAACACGTCCCGCAAAGGATGTGCATCGGTTGCCGGGAGGCGCTAGCCAAACGAGCGCTGGTCCGCGTGGCGCGAACCCCGGACGGGGTGAAGATCGATCCGACCGGAAAAGCGCCCGGACGGGGGGCGTACGTTCACGACCGGCGCGCCTGTTGGGAGGCGGCCCTGCGCGGCCCGCTGGAGGGCGCGCTGAAAACACAATTTACTCCCTCCGAGAGGGAAACGCTGGAAGTTCATATGCGCTCCCTCACTTCGGAGGAAAGCGTGGAATCCGATCCTGAGGCGACGGCCGGAGGGGCGGCATGAAATAATTCGGTCCTGCGGCATGCCCTTTCCGCTGCGCCGGGGAGATCGGTTCTGGATGGAGGTGCACGATGGGTAATGACGTACGAAAAACAGTGGAACTCCCCCCGGCGCTGACCGTGCGCGCACTTGCCGAGCGCATCCAAGCCAGCCCGATCGATTTAATCAAGCAATTGATGGCCAACGGGGTAATGGCCAATATCAACCAACAGATCGACTACGACACCGCAGCGATCATCATCCATGAGATGGGATTCGACGCGGAACCGGAAAAGAAAGTCGAAGAGACCAAGTCCGAACCGGCCTCCACCGCCCCCGCCTGGAGACAGGCCCTCGATAAAGAAGATCCCTCGCTGCTCAAGCCGCGTCCGCCGGTGGTCACGATCCTCGGCCACGTGGATCACGGAAAAACTTCGCTTCTGGACGCCATCCGGTCCACCGATGTCGCCTCCGGCGAAGCCGGGGGCATAACCCAGCGCATCGGGGCCTATCAGGTGATGCACAAAAACCGGCTGATCACCTTCCTGGATACTCCCGGCCACGCCGCCTTCACGGCCATGCGCGCCCGCGGCGCCCAGGTGACCGATATCGTCATTCTGGTCGTTGCGGCCGACGACGGGGTAATGCCCCAAACCCGCGAAGCGCTGGCCCACGCCCGCGCCGCGCGCGTACCGATCGTGGTGGCGCTGAATAAAATCGACAAGGCCAATGCCAACCCGGACAAAGTCAAACACCAGCTTTCGGAACTCGGCCTAGTGGCCGACGATTGGGGCGGCGAGACGATGGTCGTCCCGGTATCCGCCAAGAAACGGACCGGCGTGGAAGATCTGCTCGAAGCCGTTGTGCTCACCGCCGAAAACACGAAAATTCTTGCCAACCCCTCGGGAACGCTGATCGGCAGCGTGATCGAAGCCCAACTCGACAAATCGAAAGGTCCGATCGCCACCCTGCTGGTGCAGAACGGAACATTGCGCGTCGGCGATTCCCTCGTGGCGGGCGAAGTGCACGGAAAGATCCGCGCGATGTACGATTTTCACGGCGCGCCGATCACCGAAGCCGGGCCCTCCAGCCCGGTCTCCGTCCTTGGGCTGGCCGACCTCCCCCTGGCAGGAGAAATCTTCGAAGTTGTGCCCAGTGAGCGCGAGGCGCGCACCATGACGGCCGAACGCAAGCTGGCCTCTAAGACCGCGCAACAGGCCGGTCCGCCTAAGGCGCTCACACTGGACCAGGTATTCGCGCGCTTTAAGGCCGGCGAGATGAAGGAATTGAAGCTGATCATCAAAGCCGACGGCCAGGGTTCGCTGGAACCGATCGTTAACTCGCTCAAGGAACTCGGCTCCGAGGACCTCAAGGTGAACATCCTTTACGCCGAGACGGGCAATATCACCGAGAACGACATCATGCTGGCTTCGGCGTCGGACGCGATCGTCGTCGGATTCGCCGTGCAGTCGGACACCTCCGCCCAGCACGCGGCCGAAACCGAAGGAGTTTCGGTTCACCTCTACGATGTCATCTACCGCCTAACCGAAGACGTCGACAAGGCGCTGAAAGGGATGCTCGAACCCGAAAAGAAAGCCACGACCATCGGCCGCGCCGAAGTCCGCGCGGTATTCAGCATCACGCGCGTTGGAAAAATCGCCGGCTGCTATCTGCGCGAGGGGGAAGCGCGGCGCAACGCCAAGGTGCGCGTCCTGCGCAATGGAAAGGTTTTGTTCGAAGGCGAAGTGTCTTCCCTGCGCCATGAAAAGGAAGACGTGCGCGAAGTCCGCCAGGGATTCGAATGCGGCGTGGGCGTGCGCGACTTCGAAGAGTTCCAGGCGGGGGACCAATTGGAATTCTATGTTCTGGAGGCGGCGTAACCCATGCCCAGCCCGGCCCGTGCCCTGCGGTTGGCGGAACGGATCCGCACCGAATTGGCGGAGATCTTCCTCCGCGAATCCTCCGACCCGCGCTTTCATCTGTTAACCGTCACCGAGGTCCGCGTGGACCGCGAATTTTCGCTGGCAAATATTTTCATCACGGCGGCGGATAGTGACGAAGCCCGGCGCGGGGAAATCCTGCGCGGGCTGGAGGGAGCCCGCGGCTATCTGCGCAGCGCGCTGGCCGCGCGGATTTCGCTGCGCACGTTTCCATCGCTCCGGTTTCATTGGGATTTCACTCCCGACCGCGCGGAACACATCGAGCACCTGATCGACTCGTTAAAGGAGGAGTAACCCTCACCGCCGCCGGTCCGATTTTTATTTTCGAGTTGGCTCGAGCGGCTCCCGGGAATTCGCATGGACGACGAATTACTCCGCCAAGCCAGAGATCTGATCTCCCGGAATCGGACCGTGCTGCTCCTGACGCACCAGCGTCCGGACGGCGACGCGTTGGGCTCGATGCTCGGCCTCGGGCATATGCTGCGCGCCGCGGGGAAAAAAACCTGCCCCGTTCTTTCCGAAGGCATCAGTTCCGTTTTCCGATTTCTCCCCGGCTCCGGCGACATCCGGCCGGAACTTCCACCCGCATACGATATCAGCATCTTGGTTGATTGCGCCGATTCCAAACGGATCAGCGTCCCGGAAGGAACACCCGCGCGCGCGCCCGATTTGCTCATCGATCACCATATCACCAACGACCGGTTTGCCGCCATCAACCTGGTGGATCCAACGGCGACGGCCACGTCGGAATTGATCACCGATTTGGCCGGCGAGCTCGGATTGTCCATTCCCCCCGAAGCCGCGATGTGCCTGCTGGCCGGGGTAATCACCGACACGCTGGGATTCCGGACCCCAAATACCGGACCGCACACGCTGGAAGTAGTACAACGGCTAATGCAGGCCGGAGGCTCGCTTCCGGAGACGGTCGAACGCAGCCTGCACCGGCGTTCCTTTGCGGCCGCCCGATATTGGGGAGCGGGGCTTTCCCGCCTGGAGCGGGACGGCGAGCTTGTTTGGACCAGCCTGACGTTGGAGGACCGACGCGCCGCTCTCTATCCGGGACGCGACGACGCCGATCTGGTCAACATTCTCTCTTCCATCGAAGGGCAATCGGTGGTGTTGATCTTCATCGAACAAGATAATGGAAAAATTAAGGTCAGCTGGCGGGTCGCGAGCGGATTGGATGTGACGGGCCTAGCCGCTTCCTTCGGGGGCGGCGGCCATCCGGCGGCCTCGGGCGCAAACGTCGAAGGCAGCCTGGAGGAGGTCACCCGGAACGTTCTGGCCCGCACGAAGGAATGGCTTGCTGCGCAACATGCCTCCCGCTCCGCCTCCGGCGGAACCGCCCGCGCAGAGGGCTAGGGATATAATTTCACCGAAGGGGAAACTTCTTACCAGGGAGGATAACCATGCCAAAACCGGGATTGCTCGTCATTGACAAACCAACCGGGCCGACGTCGCATGATATCGTCAACGTCGTCCGGCGAGGGACTCAGATCCGCAAGGTCGGCCATACCGGAACGCTTGACCCGTACGCATCCGGCGTGCTGCTCATCCTCCTCGGTTCCGCGACGCGGCTGGCCGAGTATCTGCTCGAAGTGGACAAGGAATATCTCGCCACCATCCGTTTCGGCGCGGCAACCTCGACCTACGACGCCGCCGGACGCATCACCGCCACGCGTCCATTCACCTTCCGTGAAGAATCGCTGGAGGCGAAGATGCAGACGTTCATCGGCGAACGGCTGCAGGTGCCGCCGGTTTATTCGGCGATAAAAATCGGCGGACGCAAGGCGTACGACATGGCCCGGAACGGCGAGGAAGTGGATATGACGCCGCGCAAGGTGCACATTTACGAACTCGCGCTCCTGCGCTGGGAAAGCCCGAATGCCGTGGTGCGCGTTCGCTGCTCGCGCGGCACATACATCCGTTCGATCGCCCATGACATCGGTGAAGCGATGGGATCCCATGCGCACCTGGTCACGTTGCGCCGGATCCGCTTGGGACCGTTTTCGGTGGAGCGGGCCACCCCACTGGATGAGCTGAAGCGCCGCTTCCTGGAAGGCACATGGGAAAAGATCGCCATGCCCGCCAGCGCCATTCTGGAAGGCTGGGCGACCGTGCAGCTCACAGCCGAAGAGGCGGAAAAGCTGCGCAATGGAATCGCCATCCCCGCACCGGAAGGCGCCACAGGGCGGGCCCGGGCGCTCGCGCCCGAAGGGGAACTCCTGGCCGTGGTCGAGGCGGATCCGACGACCGGAACCTGGCAGCCGCGCAAAGTCTTCGGCGATTTGTAGACTTCCATGCAACGCATTCATTCCATCGACGCCGCCGCCTTGCACGGAGCATACCTTGCCGTCGGATCCTTCGACGGGCTCCACCGCGGGCACCGTTACCTGCTCGAGAAAATGGCCCAGGCGGCCAGGGAAGACGGAGCGCCGTCGGCGGTCCTGACTTTCTTCCCTCATCCGCGGGCCGTGCTGGGATCCGCGCCATTTCGCTACCTTTCCACGCTGGAAGAGCGGCTTGCGCTTCTCGAGCAGATTCCTCTCGACGCCGTGATCCTGCAAACTTTCGATCGGGCGTTCTCTGCGATTCCGGCCGAGACATTTCTCCGATCCTTGAAGTCGCACTTGGGTTTGCATTCTCTGTGGTGCGGACCGGGGTTTTCCATCGGATACCGGCGGGAAGGAAACGTAGAATATTTGACCAATCACAGCATCGAATGGGGCTATGCGCTATATGTTGTTCCGTCTTTGACTGACGCGCATGGACCGATTTCCTCATCGCGGATTCGCGATTCGCTGGCCGAGGGGGACGCCGAGAAGGCGGCCGCCTTGCTCGGCCGACGGTATACCCTGTCCGGCAAGGTTGTGCACGGTGCGGGACGCGGCCGGAAAATGTCGGTCCCCACGGCCAATCTTGAAATCTGGCCCGAGATGGTCGTCCCCGCCCACGGGGTGTATGCGACGTGGGCCGTCCGCGAAGGAAAACGTTATCGGAGCGCGACCAGCGTCGGTGTCCGCCCGACTTTTGCTGATGGACTCACCCCGGCGCTTACGGTGGAAGCTCACCTTCTGGATTTCAACGGCGATCTGTATGATGCGACACTTAAGGTTGAATTCGTCCGCCGGCTGCGGGAGCAGCGCCGGTTTCCCGACAGCGACTCCCTGAGCCGGCAGATGACGGAGGATATCGAGCAAGCCCGGCGGATCCTTAAGGAGGAACCGTGACCGATTTTCCCCGGCGGGTGTATCTGCTGCGGGAACGCGATCTCTCGCCGGAGACCATCGCGGTGGCGTTTGCCAAAACCTCGCGTTCCCCCGAACCCTTCGACCGGAATGCCGCCGAGCTAAGTGACGCCCGTTCCGCGGAGTTCCACGAGAAATGGGTCGTCGGGTACGGCCACGCCTCGGTGGCCGAGCATGCCGTGCTGCACATCGCGGTGGAAAACGTTTCGCGCCTCGCAATCGAATGCGTCGAATCCAACCGCTTGGTTTCCTTCACCGAAAAGAGCACCCGCTACCAGAAGTGGTCGAGCGGGGCGTTTCTCGCGCCTGCGGAAGTTACCGGCGGCGCGCTGGAAGAACCGTACCGCGAAACTTGCCGGCAGTTGCTGGATACCTACGCTCGCGCGCTGGAAACGGTTGGCGGCCTGGCGCGGGCGCGCTTCCCGCGGCGGGAAGGGGAAAGCGATTCGCGCTGGGAGGGCAGGATCCGTTCCTGCTACGTCGACGTTTGCCGTTACCTGCTTCCGGCGAGCGTGCTCGCCAACGTCGGGATAACGATCAACGCCCGCGCGCTCGAACACGCCCTGCGCAAGATGCTTTCCCACCCACTGGCAGAAGTGCGCTCGATCGGCGCCGAGATTAAACAGACCGCCCTGGCCGAGGTGCCGACGCTGGTGAAGTACGCGGAGGAAAACGCCTACCTTCGTGATCTTCCGGAGAAGTTCCGGCGCGCTTCCGCTCCCCTCGGGTTGGCTCCCGCGCCGCGTGAGGATCCGCCGCGAGGTTGGATGCGCCTGATCGATTACGAACCCGGCGCCGAAGACCGCGCCCTCGCCGCCGCGGGCGTCCGCTTCTGCGGATGGGGCTTGGAGGAATCCGCACGCCGGATCCGCAACGCCTCGCCCGAGGAGCGCCGCATCCTCGCCGACGCGTTGCTCGAGGGCCTCGGCGACCACGATCAACCGCTGCGCGAATTGGAGCATATCGCCTATACGTTCGAAGCCGTGATGGATCAGGGGGCATATTTCGAAGTTAAACGCCACCGCATGATGTCTCAAACTCCTGGGCCGCTTGGATGCGATCAGGGCTACATTACCCCGCGCTGGTTCGAAGAAGCCGGATTCCTTGATGAGTACGGCCACGCCATGGGGAGAGCGGCCGATGAATACCGCACCCTGCACACCGCACTGGGACCCGATGCGGCGGCCTACGTAGTCCCCAACGGATATTTGCGCCGGATGGTATTGAGCATGAATTTGCGCGAGGCGTTCCACTTCTGCCGGCTGCGATCTTCGGAAGGCGCACACGCCGCGGTGCGGGTGCTGGCGCTCCAGGCCGCCGAACAGATCCGTTTGGTCCATCCCCTTTTGGGTTCCATTCTGCGATGGGAAAACCAACCTGATTGGAAGGAACTCGAAAGGGAATTCTTCCGGACGGAGGGGTAAAATTGGTTAGTTATCCATAAGTTTCCGATTCCTCGGGCCACAAAACGGCCCTCGGAATGACATACTGAGGGGGTCATTCCGAGGAGCCCGACTAGGGCGACGAGGAATCGGTGACGATTAGAGACGCGGTCCTGACCAATTCATCTTGATAAGGAGAATCAATGTCCAAACAATATTCCGCCCCACCCGCGATGACGATTGACCCCAAGAAAAAATATACGGCGGTGTTCCACACCGACCTGGGCGAGTTCGAGGCCGAGTTGTACGCCGCCCTGGCGCCGAGAACGGTGAACAATTTCGTTTTTCTGGCCCGCGACGGTTTCTACGACGGCACAACCTTCCACCGCGTGATCCCCGGGTTCATGGCTCAAGGCGGCGATCCGACAGGGAGCGGCCGCGGCGGACCGGGTTACCGCTTCGCCGATGAATTTCATCCAACGCTGCGGCACTCTTCCGCCGGCCTGCTCTCCATGGCCAACGCCGGACCGGGGACGAACGGCAGCCAGTTCTTCATCACCTTCGCGCCCACGCCGCATCTGGACAATCACCATACGATCTTTGGCAAGGTTTTCCGGAATCTGGATACGGTCCTGAAAATCCCCGAAAGAGATCCGGGGCGGGCGACGCAGCCGGGGTTGGTGCTGCGCTCGGTGGAAATCCGCGAGGGATGAAAAAAAAAAAAAAAAACGCGTCATATCCGCGAAAACGGTTAAGGCGCGAAACGTCAGGTTCCATTCAATTTAATCAAACAATCTGTACAAAGAAAATTACATAAATCTCTTTAACCCCGTAGGGCCGTTCCGTGGAACGGCCCTACGTCTTTTTATCAAACGGAAAATAAAGCCTTACGCGGGTTTCTGGCGGGCTTCGATGTATTTCACTGCTTCGCCGACGGTGAGGATCTTCTGCGCATCTTCGTCGGAAATCTCGGCGGTGAATTTTTCCTCAAACGCCATGATCAATTCGACCAGATCGAGCGAATCCGCTCCGAGGTCCTCGCGGAACCGGGCCTCCATGGTGACCTTGGACGGATCGACTGCCAGGAGTTCCACAATAATTCCGCGAACCGTTTCAAAGGTGGTTTCTGCCATCGAGTGTTCCTCCTCTAATGTGCGTTTTGAACCAACGGCCCGATCTCGTGCGAACCCGTCAGAGAATGTCAATTGTACGTGCCCATTACCACACCGTCAAGCCCGGCATTGACACTCTTCCGGCTGGCTGGTACTATCCCGCCAACCTCTGGGGAAAACACCGCAAAATGAAAAAAGTTGCGCCCAGCGCATCCCGGAAAACGGATCATATCCGTATAAATTTGACCAAAAACGTGCAATCCGGTCTTTCCAACGGATTGGAACGGTTCCATTTCCCCCATCAAGCGTTGCCGGAAATCAATCTGGAAGAAGTCGACACAAAAACCGAACTTTTCGGAAAGCGGCTGGCCGCGCCTTTGCTGATCTCTTCCATGACGGGTGGAACGAAGGAAGCCGGATCGATAAACCGGGCCCTGGCCGAAGCCGCACAATCCGCCGGAATCGCCATGGCGCTTGGATCCATGCGCCCGGCTCTCGAAACGCCTGCGCTTGCCGCAACCTTCCGCGTGCGACGCCTCGCGCCATCCATCCTGCTCCTGGCCAACCTCGGCGCAGTGCAACTCAATTACGGTTACACGGTCGAGCATTGCCGCCGGGCAGTCGAGCTGGCGGAAGCCGACGCGCTGATTCTCCACCTGAACCCGCTGCAGGAGGCGCTGCAGCCGGAAGGAAACACCCGCTTTGCGGGTTTGTTGAAGAAGATCGAAACCGTCTGCCGTGCGCTCTCCGTTCCGGTTGTGGTGAAAGAAGTGGGCTGGGGGATCGGAGCCGAGACGGCGCGCCAGCTGTCGGCGGCCGGCGTGGCCGCGATCGACGTGGCCGGCGCGGGAGGAACCTCCTGGTCGCAGGTGGAAAAGTTCCGGGCACGCAACCGCGACGGGGTGAAGCTGGCCGCATTATTTATAGATTGGGGCCTCTCAACGGCCGATGCCCTGGCGGAGTGTCATCGGGTGTTGCCGAATCTACCGTTAATCGCTTCCGGCGGGTTGCGCAGCGGTTTGGACATCGCCAAATGCATCGCGCTCGGCGCACGTCTGACGGGCGTGGCCGGTCCGCTGCTGCGGTCGGCCGTGCGCGGCCCGAAGGCGGTCGAAGCCGACATCCAACAATTCCTCACGGAGCTTCGGGTGACAATGTTCGCCGCCGGCGCCCGCGACCTGGCCGCTCTGCAACGCATTCCCCTCCAAAGACCATGACGGAATCCTCCCGCGCGATTCCAATCGAAGAGATGATGAGCAGACTGGACGGCGAGCTTCACCGCGCGGTGGACCGCTTGCGGGCTTCGCAAAACGGGCTGTGGGACATGGCGTCGTATGCGATGGGATGGTCGGGCGAAGGGATCGGGCCGGAGACGACCGGGAAACGCATCCGCCCCCTGCTCTGCCTGCTCTCGTGCGGCGCGTGCGGCGGCGATTGGCGCGAGGCGCTGCCTCCGGCCTGCGCCGTCGAGTTGATCCATTCCTTCTCGCTGATCCACGACGACATTCAGGACGATGCGGCGATGCGCCGCGGTCGGCCCTCGGTGTGGAAACGCTACGGGCGCGCGCAGGCGATCAACGTGGGCGACGCCATTTTCACGCTGGCGTTTTCCGCGCTTGCGGATTCCGACGCCGCCCGCTCCTCCGAATGGCTGCGGATCCTTTCCTCCACCTGTGTGCAATTGACGTACGGCCAATACCTGGATCTAGCCTACGAGAATGCGCAGGGGATCACCTTACTGCAATATCAGGAAATGGTCGGGGGAAAAACCGCCGCCCTGGTGGAAGCCGCCTGCTGTCTAGGCGCGGTCAGCGCCGGCGCGGAGAGCGCGCGGCGTGACTCGCTAGGCCAGTTTGGCCGCTCGCTGGGGCTGGCGTTTCAAATCCAAGATGATTACCTCGGCGTCTGGGGCGACCCGACGATCACCGGTAAACCCAATGCCGGCGACATCCTCGACCGGAAAAAAAGCCTGCCGATTCTTTACGGTCTTGAAAGCTCAGAAAAAATTCGCACCCTGCTTTCCGGGGAACCGGATCCGTCGACCGTTCCCGCAATCTTGGCGGAATTGGAACTCTGCGGCGCCAGGCAGCGCGTGCTTTCCGAGGCGCGGGAATGGACCAGCCGGGCATTCGACGCATTGCACGCGGCCCAACCGCAGGGAAATTACGGTCCGGAACTCGAGAAGCTGGCGCGGGCACTGCTCGACCGGCAGAAATAAATGGAATCTTCCGGAAAGCCCATTCCCCCAATCCGGAAAATTAAATTCCCCAAAATATATGGATTGATCCCCAGCCACTTCGGGGCCAGGAAATTATTTTTCAACGCGTGCCAATCTACATCCCCGGATGACTTGTACGGATTAATAATATGAAGATCGTTCTGATCAGCGACACACATGGAATGCATGATCATCTGGCCGTTCCGCCGGGGAATATCCTGATCCATGCCGGCGACGCCGGTCGGCGCGGGACGTTCGATGAATTGCGCGCCTTCAACGAATTCCTCGGGCGGTTGCCCCATCCGCAAAAAATCTTTGTTGCAGGAAACCGCGATTATTCCTTCGAGCGCCAGCCCGAGGAAAGCCGCAAAATATTAACCAACGCCCTGTACCTGCAGGATGAAGAAACCGCCATCGGCGGGGTCCGCATCTACGGCTCGCCGTGGCAGCCGCCGTTCATGAATACGGCGTTCAATCTGCCGCGCGGCGCGGCGCTGCGCGAGAAGTGGGCGCTCATTCCCATGGGCATCGATATTCTCGTTACCCACACCCCGCCCTACGGCATCGGCGACCGGACTGCCGGAGGGGAATCGGTGGGCTGCCGAGATTTACTAGACGCCGTCCGCAGGATAAAACCCAGGCTGCATGTGTTCGGGCATGTTCATGAAGGATATGGCCGGTACAACGTAGACGGTATTCTCTATGTCAATGCTAGTGTGACGGATGCATCCATGCAACTGGCGCATCCGGCAATATTGATCGACGTATAACTTATGATGAAGACATTCTTCTTGGATGTGATTGCTTCGCTCCCTTTTGCCGTGCGCAATGACGGTTTCTTTCTATACAAACAATTGAAACACTCGATTCCCCAAAAGCCTTCCATGAGGTGACAGCCGCAGGGCTGCTTGTTCGCCGGTCCATTCCACCAAACCATCGGTTACAGAAGAATCAATTTCTTTTTTAAATCGAGCGTAATAATCCTCCCCGAACCTGCGACGGTATTCTTCGCGGTCGACGCCGGCCTCGGTAAGTCGCAGACCAAGCCAAATCGTTTCGCGCATATCCTCATCCCGGGTACGGATGTGGCTGCGCGTGGCGGCGGGCGAAAGCGGGAACCGCCTCGTTCTTTCCGTCCGCATCCGTTCGATATATTTCTCCACCGAACAAACATTGGCGTAGCGCCGGCCCGCCGCGCATCCGTGCGCGCCGGCGCCCAGTCCCAGATACGGCAGATTCAACCAATAGCGAAGATTGTGTGTACAGGCAAACTTTGGAAACCTCGATTTACACGCACCGGTCGATCCTATGATCTCGTATTCCGTTTTCATATCGCCGTCTTTTGCCCAATTGGATATCTCGTAATGGCGGTATCCCGCCGCAGCCAGTTTTTCCTCGGCCAGTTCGTACATATCCGCGGCGGCGTCTTCCTCCGGCGCGGGCAGCGCGCCGCGCCGGACGGCGCGCGCAAGCCTCGTCCCCCTCTCGAGCGTAAGCGCATAGAGCGATAGATGATTCGGCGAGAGGGATAACGCGCGGTCGAGCGTCCGTTCCCACAACGGAACGGTTTGCCCCGGCAGCCCGTAGATCAGGTCCAGGCTGACATTGGTAAATCCGGCGCGGCGCGCTTCGTGGAAAGCCTGCACCGCTCCGGAGAAGGTGTGGATCCGTTCCAGCATTCGCAATTCGCAGTTATCCGCCGATTGCACGCCCAGGCTGAGCCGGTTGATCCCGGCCTTCCGGTAAAGCGCCAGCCGGTCGCAATCCACCGTGCCGGGATTTGCCTCCAGCGAGATCTCCGCATCCGGTGAGAGCCGGAACGACCGCCGGATTTCCTCTATGAGATTCGCAATTTGCGGGGGATCGATCAGCGACGGCGTCCCGCCGCCAAAATACACACTCCCGGCGCGCGATTTTTCTCCCGCCGCGCCGATCATCTTTACTTCGCGGATCAGCATGCGCATGTATTCAGGCAGAAACTTCTGCTTCCCTTCCGTCGAGAAGAAATCGCAGTAGCCGCACCGCCGCCGGCAGAACGGGATATGGAAGTACAGACCGAGATCATTTGTGAGCATGATGGACATAATGATACAACCTTCTCCATAACTAGATAACGGGAAATACTATGCAGGACTCCTCAAACCATACTTGGGTACCCCGTGAAAACATGCTCGCCGGTAGCCTGACAATATAATGCGCGTATAATAATATGGGGTGGAGGAAGCTATCAGGACATTTCCGTCCAATGCGCTCTTCCAGCTGTAGAGGGTGGAAAAAAATGAATAATATTGGTTTTATTGGCGGAAATCCGTTGGGTTGCTCGCTTGTTAACCTGCACCCTTCCTCTCAATGTGCTAATTCTGCTCGACACAATGATTTAGCGAGCAAGCATTTCTTGCCGGACGCACATGCAAGGGATACTGTGGTTAAGCGTGTGCTCGAATGAGTAAACCCCGCGCATGTGTCTAGCTCTGGTGCGTGAGGCACCAGACGGGAGGCAATTTCCCGTGAGCATCGTCATGATGGATGTGGATGGACTGAAGAAGACCAACGATCGCGAAGGACATGCCGCCGGGGATGAGTTACTGCGGCGGGTCGCATATGCCCTGAACGCCGCATTCCGCGCCGAAGACGTCGTCGCGCGTCTCGGCGGTGACGAGTTTGGCGTGCTCTTGCCCAATACCAATGCCGCACAGGCGGAAAATGCGATCGGCCGAGTCCGGCACATTTTGCAAGTAAATAATGAAGCGCATGCGGGAAGGCCCCTCCGCCTTTCGTTTGGCGTGAGCACCGCCGAGCAACGCGCGCCATTAACGGACTTGCTCAGGCTAGCGGATGAGAATATATATCGGGAGAAACGAGGACACGATGTCTCAAAAAAAGATTACGAACAACCCATTGCGTAACAAGTCCCTGGATGCCGCAGAACTGCATCATCGCGCGGAAGTTCGGTTGAGAGAACGCAAGCAGGCTGAGATCGCCTTAAAAGAGAAGATGGAAGATCTGCGCCGCTTGGCCACCGTGGTGAGCGATTCGAACGACGCGGTAATTTTGCATGATTTCGATGGAAAAATCCTGGCATGGAACCGGGGAGCAAAAGAGACCTACGGCTATACTGAAACCGAGGCGTTGGGAAAGAATGTCAGAGAAATTGTTGCGGATGCCGATCGTGAAGCGGCGCTGACCCTGATCCAAAGAATCCAGCAAGGGGATATCGTTAAATCGTTTGAGCTCCGGCGTGTCACCAAGGATGGCCGGATATTGGATGTCTGGCTGACCACCACGTTGCTGACCGACGAAAAGGGGAAACCCGTGGCGATCGCCACGACCGAACGCGACATCACCGAACGCAAGAAGGCTGAGATCGCCTTAAAAGAGAAGATGGAAGATCTGCGCCGCTTGGCCACCGTGGTGAGCGATTCGAACGACGCGGTAATTTTGCATGATTTCGATGGAAAAATCCTGGCATGGAACCGGGGAGC
>JBEKLP010000044.1:0-20788 GCA_050010135.1 Anaerolineales bacterium | reverse complement strand
GAAGCGGCGGTGCGCGCCGAGCCACGGGCAAAAATCCTCTTTGTCTGTTCGCCGAACAATCCCGACGGCAGCGTCGTGCCCGACGAGACGCTCCGCCGGCTGCTGGCCTTGCCGGTTCTCGTGGTTCTGGACGAAGCCTATATCGAATTCTCGGGCGGCAGCCGGATCCGCTGGACGCTGGAATACGACAACCTGGCGGTGCTGCGCACCTTCAGCAAATGGGCCGGGCTGGCGGGTTTGCGCGTCGGGTATGGCATCTTCCCGCAAAGCTTGATGAGCCGGATGATGACGATGAAGCAGCCCTATAATGTCAATGCGGCTGCCTACCAGGCTGCCATGGCTTCCCTCGACGAGTATGATGCGCTGGCAAAAACCTTCCGGAAGATCATCACCGAGCGCGAAAGGATGTTTGCTCGGCTGCAAACCATTCCGTGGATGAAGGTGTATCCCAGCCGGTCGAATTTTTTCCTATGCCGGCTGACGGGCCGCGATGCGCGGATGGTGCAGAGCGACCTTGAAAAGCGTGGGATTTTGGTGCGCTATTTCGATCGGCCTGGATTGCGCGATTGCCTGCGCATCTCGGTCGGCCGTCCGCGGGATACCGACGCGTTGATGGAAGCATTGGAGACGATGACCTAACCCTCACCCCCGGCCTTCGGCCACCCTCTCTCCCTTCCCTTAAGGGAAGGGAGAGAGGGAAAGGGGTGAGAGGGTTAGGTCTGCAAACAAACAAGGAGCTACCCATGCGCAAAGCAATCGTCGAACGTAAAACCAAGGAAACCGAAATCCGGGTGGAACTGACCATCGATGGAACCGGCAAGCACGATGTTCAAACCGGAATAGGGTTCCTCGATCACATGCTGGAACACATCGCGGTGCACGGGATGTTCGACTTGAACGTTCAAGCCAAGGGCGACGTTCATGTGGATCTGCACCACACGGTGGAGGATACCGCGCTCGCGTTCGGCGAGGCAATCGATCGGGCGCTGGGTGATAAACGCGGGATCGTGCGGATCGGGGATGCCGTGGTGCCGATGGACGAGGCTCTCGCGCTTGCGGCCGTCGATCTTTCCGGTCGGCCGCACTGCCTGGTGCGCGCGGAGTGGGCGCTGACCGCCATCGGCGAATTGCCCGTAACGCTCGTGGAACATTTCTTCCGCAGCTTCACCTCTACCGCCAAGGCAACCGTGCATGTACGCCTTCTGGAACGCGGCGATGACCATCACCAGGCGGAGGCGATGTTCAAGGCGTTTGCCCGTGCACTCGATCGGGCATCGCAGATTGACCCGCGTCGCCCCGTCGGGATACCTTCGACGAAGGGCGTATTTTAAGATCACAAAACGCAAAGGCGCAATGGCGCAAAGTTAACCCTAAAAAAATTCTCTTTGCGCCTTAGCGTCCCCGGCCCGACCCAGCCGGGGCGGGCTTTGCGTTCAAGATCTTGAAAAACCAAGGATAAGAGGACCGGTGGATAGCAATAAAAGTGCACCAGAATTTACCATCTTCCCTGCGATCGACCTGCGCGGGGGCAAGGTTGTCCGGCTCGCACAGGGTGACCCTAATCGCCAGACCGTATACGGCGACGATCCCTTGGAGATTGCCCGCCGTTGGCAGAACGAGGGCGCTGTCTGGCTTCATGTGGTTAATCTTGACGGCGCATTCGGTGAGGCAACGGCCGCCAACGAACTCGCCCTGGCACAGATCCTCAGGATCGGTTTGAAGATTCAATTCGGTGGCGGTCTGCGCGATTCTCAGGGGATTAAACGAGCTCTGGATACAGGCGTGACCAGGGTCGTGATCGGAACGGCCAGCATTGAAAATCCATTGCTTATTGATGTCGCTATGCGCAAGTATAGTTCAGAAAAGGTTGCCGTCGGGATCGATGTACGTTCCGGAAAGGCCTTCATCCGAGGCTGGGAGCAGGGGTCCAAATTGGATGCGATCGACCTGGGGAAAAAGATGTTCGCGAAGGGTATTCGCTGGTGCGTATTCACCGATATCGAGCGGGACGGCATTTCAACGGGGATCAATCTCCCGGCCACGCTCCAACTGACACGCGAGACCGGTCTGCAGGTGATCGCCTCCGGCGGCGTGGCCTCGCTCCGCGACGTTGAAAACGTCGTCAAGGCGGGTCTACCCGGCGTCATCATCGGCCGCGCGCTTTACGAGGGTATATTCACGCTCAAACAGGCGCTGGACCGCGCTCGAACCGCTGGAAAATAAAGAAGTCTTCCAGAATTACCACGGACCAGAGAGGTTGAATGATCCATATCGTCGATTATAAAGCCGGCAATATCACTTCGGTTCAGCGCGCGCTGAATTTCCTCGACGTAGAATCCGTCATTACTCCGGACTCGGAAGCCATCCGACGCGCCGAGAAGGTGATCTTTCCCGGTGTGGGCCAGGCAGCCAGCGCGATGGAAGCCTTGCGCGAACGCGGGTTGGATCAGGCGCTGCGTGACGCGTTCGCGCGCGGAATTCCCATCCTGGGCATCTGCCTGGGGGCGCAAATCGTGCTGACCAAGTCTGAAGAGGGCAGCACCGACTGCGTGGATCTACTGCCGGGCGAATGCAAACGGTTTGCGTTTTCCGACCCTGCGCGGAAAATTCCGCATATCGGCTGGAACCGCGTCCGGATTGTGCGGGATCATCCGGTGCTCCAAGGGATGGGCGCAGAAGAAGAATTTTACTTCGACCATTCCTATTACCCTTTGCCGGAAGACCCGGCACGCATCCTGGCCGAATGCGAATATGGGATCACGTTTCCGGCGGTGATCGGATCGGCCAACCTGATCGCGGTTCAGTTTCATCCCGAAAAAAGCGGGCCCGCCGGGTTGCGGATTCTGACCAACTTCGCCGGGTGGAACGGGAGAGTGCAGGTGGAATAAATGCTCAGCAAAAGAATCATCGCCTGTCTGGACGTGCGCGACGGGAAACTCGCCAAGAGCGTTAAATTTGTCGACACCCGTGACATCGGCGATCCGGTCGAGACCGCCCGTCGTTACTACGAAGCCGGGATCGACGAGCTGGTCTTCTACGACATCACCGCCTCGAGCGATCATCGCGAGATTCTCCTCGATGTGGTCAGCGCGGTCGCCGCTCAGGTGTTCATCCCGTTTTCGGTCGGAGGCGGATTGCGCACGGTCGAGGATTGCTCCAAGGTGCTCCTAGCCGGCGCGGAGAAGGTGAATGTGAATACCGCCGCGGTGCAGAATCCGCAACTGATCGCCGAAGCCTCGCGTGCCTTCGGCGCGCAGTGCGTTGTGCTGTCGATGGACGTGCTCGCCGTGCCACCCTCGGAAGCCACGCCTTCCGGATACGAGATCGTCACCCATGGCGGGCGCAACCGCACCGGCCTCGACGCGCTGGCCTGGGCCAGACGCGGTGAAGAACTCGGCGCCGGCGAGCTGGTGGTAAATTCGATCGACGCCGACGGGACGCAGGAAGGTTACGAAATCAACCTGACGCGCAAGATGGCCGAGGCGGTGCGCATCCCGGTAATCGCCTCCGGCGGCGGCGGAAAGGCCGAACATCTTTACCGGATCCTCACCGAAGGCAAAGCTGACGCCGCGCTGGTCGCATCGCTTCTGCATTACGGGATCACCACCGTGGCGGAGCTGAAAAAGTATCTGGATCAAAAGGGAGTGAAAGTGAGATTGACCTAACCTCTCCTCCATCCCCTTCACCCCTTCCCCCTCTCCATAATGGAGAGGGGGAAGGGGACGGGGGGTTAGCGGAGAGGTCTGTCGAGGAGCATACATGGAACCCCAATATAACGATCAAGGTTTAATCCCTGCCATCGCGCAGGACGCACGGACAGGCGAAGTGCTGATGCTGGCTTGGATGGACGCCGAGGCCTGGCAGAAAACGCTCGGCACGATGGAAGCGCACTTCTGGAGCCGTGAACGCAGCAAACTCTGGCGCAAGGGCGAAACCTCCGGTAATACGATGCGCGTTATAGAGGTGGTATTGGATTGCGACGCGGATGCGATTCTGTTGCGCGTGATTCCAGCCGGACCGGCTTGTCACACCGGCGAGCGCTCGTGTTTCTACACGCGCGTCGCGGGGCAAACGCAGGATACATCCGCAGGTTTTCTGCATACACTGGATGCGGTGATTCACGACCGGAAATCGAATCCCAAAGAAGGATCCTACACCAGCGGCCTGTTTCGCGAAGGCTTGCCAAAAATCTCCCAGAAGGTTGGTGAGGAATCCACCGAAACGATCGTTGCGGCGCTGGGAGAGAACGATGAGCGGGTCGTACGCGAGGCGGCCGACTTGATGTATCACACGCTGGTACTGCTCGCCGCACGCGGATTGGGTTTGGCGGATGTGGAAGCCGAGTTAGAGAGGCGACACAAATGAACCTGTGGCTTTTCGATCTCGATGGCGTGTTGATCCATCCGGGCGGGTACCGCGAGGCGTTGCGTCGGACGGTCGCGCATTTTTCGCGCCGGATGGGCAATCCGGAACGGCCGCTTGAAGAATCCGAGATCGAAGCGTTCGAGGCGCAGGGGATCACCTGCGAATGGGATATCGCCGGGATCTGCGCCGCGGCCGACGCGTTCGCAATCTGGCGCGCCAATCCGGATCTGCACCTGCCTGCCGATCTCTTCCGGGCGATGATCGTCCTGCAAAAAGGAGCACTCAAGCGCCCGGAGCCGGAATACGCCGGGTGGGCACGGCGCACCGGGGCGTTGGGCGGAGAGTCCCCTTCCCTTTCGGCCGCTAAAATCTTCCGGCAGGAAGCCGGACACACCGAAGCGGATATCGACCGGGTGGGTGAATTCGATTCCGTGCTCGACGCGCTGCTGGGCCATCCGCGCGAATTCGCGCGTTCGCCCGTAATGCAATACTTCCAGCAGTTCACCCTCGGCAGCCGGACCTATGCCGACCTCTACCGCGTCCCCGCGGATGTGGAGACCCCATCGCTGCTGGCGGAACTCGACCGGCCAGCGTTTTCAGCCGCCAACCGCGATCGAATTCTGACAATGCACCGCGAGCGGAAGATCCGCTCTGCGATCATCACCGCCCGCCCCTGCCGGCCGCGCGGCGCCGCCGACGATCCGACGGAATTCCCTCCCGAAGCGGAGATCGCGCTAAAGGTGATCGGGTTGGAAGAACTTCCGCTGGTCGGCGCCGGGCAAATGCTGTGGCTGTCCAAACGGCACGGACAACAGCCGGATGCCTACCTGAAGCCGAATCCCGCACATTCGCTCGCAGCGATATCCATGGCGCTTGGCACCGCAGAGGGCGATGGACTGGAAGCCGGGCGCGCGCTGGTCGAGGAAGGGCAATTGCTTCCTCCGTTGGATGCATTGAAGAAAGAAACTGCCGACATCGTGGTCTTCGAGGATTCGCCGACCGGGGTGCTTGCCACGCAAAGCGCGGTCGATCTTCTTAACCGGAAGGGCATGAACATCCGCATGTCGTTCCTGGGTGTGGCAGCGGGCGGCGAGAAGCGAACGGCGCTGGAAGCGCTCGGCGCCGAGATATTGGATAGCACCGATGAGGCACTGGCCTATGCTTGGAAAAAAGTTGGGTGATTGCCTTCGGCAATCTACCATGGTTGTGTTAAGGATTGTATTTCTTATGCCATTTGAAATAGAAGATTTGTAAGGGATACTGAACTTCTTTTTCGGTTGGCCAATACGCAAATAATTGACAAATCCCGATTTCCCGATAGAATATATACTCTCATGCCGGAGTGGCGGAACTGGCAGACGCGCTGCGTTCAGGGCGCAGTGGCCGAAAGGCCATCTGGGTTCAACTCCCAGCTTCGGCACACTTGCCCGGGAAACCGGGTTTTGTTTTTGTTTTGATATCCCGCGATTGTCTTCGGCAATTAAAAATTGAGGTTTCTTGTCCGAACCCGGCCTTCCATCCATCAACGCATCATCCGACATCCGCCGCAAGGATCACGAGCTTCCCGCGGTCCTTGTCCGAAAAGGATGGCGATACCATCATCTGGGCATCCCTACCCGCACCCCGCGGCGGGGAGAAAAATATCTTCCGGCGTTCCGCATGTACGTCTCCGGTTTTGAATCCAACCCTTTCGGAATTGAATGGATGCATTTCGAAGAGGGCAGTCCGCTTCCGGAGCTTGTCCGGACTGTGCCGCACGTTGCGTTCGTCGTGGATGATCTGGAAAAGGCCATCGAGGGTGCGGAGATCCTTTCCGCAATCAACTCGCCGTCCGAAGGTGTGCGCGTGGCCATGATCATCTCCGACGGCGCCCCCGTTGAATTGATGGAATTCCGAGCCCGGCGTGAATAATTCAACCTGCCGATGAAAATTTTCCGACCATCCTGGAAATGGCTTGCTTTCCTGCTTGCCGGAGTGCTCCTAGCCGGAGTGCCTTGGATCTACATCCGCTGGAAGACCCAGGCGCGGGTGTATCATTCCGCGCCCGGCTCGCTTTCCGCACCGGTGGCGATCGTTTTTGGCGCCGGGCTGTACCGCAACGGCACGCCGATGCCCGTCCTGGCCGACCGTGTGGCAACCGCAGTCGATCTTTATCAACGCGGCATGGTCGAAAAACTGCTCCTCAGCGGCGACAACCGCTTCCCGGAATACAACGAACCGGAAGCAATGCGCCACCTGGCCGTTCAATTAGGCGTACCTGATTCGGCGCTCGTCCTGGATTACGGCGGGCGTAGTACGTACGACACCTGCTACCGCGCCCGCTTCGTCTTCGGGGTGAAAAAAGCCGTCCTGGTCTCGCAGGATTTCCACCTGCCTCGGGCGGTATACCTTTGCGATCAGATGGGGATAGAATCCGTCGGCGTGGACGCCGACCGGCGCAACTATCGGATGTCCTCACTCGTCCAATGGAACTTGCGCGAAGGGGCGGCCAGCTTCTTCGCGATCCTGGAGACGCAGATCACCCACCCTCAACCGCTCCTGGGACCAATGGAACCGATGGAGTAGGAACCTAACAGGATTCTCTATTTAAATTTTTTTTCCGGGAGGCAGTATCATGCTTGCCACCCCATCCCCCTTCTCCTTTTTCCCTTCCTCCCTTCCCGTGATGCGGGAAGGGAGGAGGGGTTTGGGTTGGTAGGATGGGATGGAAAGGGAAAATAAAGAGCACGGTCGGGGTATGAAAAGTCCAATAGAAATCGAACCTTTCCCTATCTCACCAAATCGGAGCGTGGCTATGAAACGGGAAGAAGCCCTCGCGATCGTCCGCGAATACATCAAGAACGAAAACCTGATCCGGCACATGCTCGCCGTCGAGGCCGCGATGCGTTTCTATGCCGGAAAATACGGGGAAGATGAGGAACTGTGGGGCGTCGTCGGGTTGCTGCACGATTTCGACTGGGAGATCCACCCGGACCTGGAGCGTCATCCGCAGGCGGGGGCTGCGATCCTGCGGCAGCGCAGCGTGCCGGAGGGAATCATCCGCGCGGTACTGTCACACGCGGACCATACCGGGGTGCCGCGCGAAAGCCGGATGGAAAAAGCGCTGTTTGCCTGCGACGAACTCACCGGGCTGATCACCGCCGTCGCGTTGGTGCGTCCATCGCGGTCGCTGGCCGACCTGACCGCGTCGTCAGTCAAGAAAAAGTGGAAGGATAAGGCGTTCGCCGCGGGCGCCAAGCGCGAGGAAATCGAGCGCGGCGCGCAGGAACTCGGCGTGGACCTATGGGAACATGTGGATAACGTCATCCTTGCCATGCGGCCGATTGCCGCCGATCTTGGACTTCAGGGAAACGCGTAAAACCGCGGTCCTGCGCCTCCACAACGGAAAACGAAACCGGCCATAAAAAACGTTTTATCGGACCCTCCGGCAAATACCGGGCGAGCAATTACCCTGTGTTGATCTTCATCACCCAAGTTCCACCATAGCGCGTGCGGGGGCGCCGTCCGAACCCCTGAGTTTGAGCGGCAGGCAACAGAAGCGGCAGGCGCCGGGAGGCACCTCCTCCAGCGCCAGTCCTTCGACAAAAATAATCCCCGCTCCCAGGAGCATCGTGTGCACCGGCCCGGTCTGGTCCCGGCAGGCCACCGAGAGGTAATCGTTCCCCACCAACCGGATTCCCCTCTCCAGAATCCACTTCGCCCCGCTCTCCGTCAAGCCGGCATAATCCTCATGGAAGACCGTCTCGCTCGCAATGGTTTTCGAATTGACGGTTTTAAGCAGCAGGCGCGTCGTTCCCTTCGGAATCCCGGCTGTTTTAAGTTCTTCGGCTCCGATGCGCCGGACTTCGGCGAACTCGGTCACCCAGGCCGGACCCGCTAAAACTTCCAATGGAAGCTGCTCGATGGTTTTTCCGCCCGGGATAAAGTGAAACGGCGCGTCCACATGTGTGCCGGTGTGGACTCCGCACGCGATCCGGGACAGGTTCGCGTGTGCCCCGTCCTCCATTCGCTGGACACGCCGCAGGTCCACACCCTCATCGCCCGGCCAGACCACCATGCCGGAGTAAATCTCCAACGAAACGTCGATCATCCTTCCCATTTTTCCTCCTTTGGTCCATCCGAGCCCGAAGGGTATTATATTGTTTCCCGGACGAAGTTGGGAATTGACCTCTTCCCCAATTCCAAAAAGTTGCTATAATCGAAAGCATTCCACGCTGACCCGTGGCAAAGCCCGAACCCATGGAGTGGGGCTTTTCTCTTGCCCGGGTCAAATTGCAACAATGAGGACATGATGAACAAGGAAAAAACGATCGACGAACCTCCTGGGTCACAACTCTCGCTCCCCATCACCCCGGCCGCTCCGCGCCGGATCAGCCCCCCGTTGAAAGTCGCCGTGTTGGCCAACTTAAAAAAGAACGTTCCCCTGCGGCCGGATGCTCCTCCCGACGACGCAGTGGAATATGACCGTGAAGAGACGGTGGAAGCGATCCTTGAATCACTCCGCCTGGTCGGCCACAAGCCGTTCTTCCTCGAAGCCGACGTAACCCTGCTGGATACGATTCGAAAAACAAAACCGGAATTCTGCTTCAACATCTCCGAGGGACTGCGCGGAGACGCGCGCGAATCGCACGTACCGGCCATGTTGGAGATGCTCGGCGTTCCTTACAGCGGGTCGCGCGTGCTGGCCAACGCCATCTCTCTCGAAAAAGTGATTGCCAAGCGCATCTGGCGTGACCGCGGCCTGCCCACCGTGCCGTTCCAGCTTTTTCACGATCCGGAAGCTCCGCTGCGCTCCTCGTTGCGGTTTCCGCTGTTTGTAAAACCCGTCCGCGAAGGATCCGGCAAAGGCGTATCCCCGACTTCCATCGTGCAAAACGAAGCGGACATGCGCCGCGAGGCGCGCCGGATCGTGCAGGACTATCACCAACCCGCCTTGGTGGAAAGCTTCCTACCCGGCCGGGAATTCACTGTCGGGATCATCGGCAATCCGCCCACCGGGCGCCGGCGAGCCAACCCGGATCTGTATTCCTCCGACGGCTATCACTATTTCCCGGTTCTGGAAATCGACCCGAACGTGGGCGCAGGCCAGGGAGTATACGGGTCGGAGGCCAAATTGATCGTGCCCGGAGCGGAAGGGTCGCCGGTCTATACCTGCCCGGCGTCGATCTCCTGCAACCTCAAGAAAGAAATGTACCGCCTCACCAAGTCCGCCGCGATCGCCATTGGAGCCGAGGATTGCGGCCGTGTCGACCTCCGGCTCGATTGCGAGGGCCACCCGTATTTGTTGGAGATCAACACACTGCCCGGAGTAAATCCCGATGTGTCCGATCTGTGTATCATGGCCAAGGCGGAAGGGATGCAATACTCTATACTCATCAACGAGATTCTCAATCTGGCCTACGACCGTTATGGACTACCGCTCGAAGAGAAAATACCGGTTATGGCACTGGCCGCGGCCTGATCCACCCTTTCGATGGGAAACCGACCGATCATTTCCTCTGCAGCTTCTACCGGGTGATCCTTCACCCGGTTTTTTTTATTGGCGGTGATTGTAGAGAAATCCATCCCATCCACCTTCTCCTAACTTTCCCCTCCTTCCCGTGATACGGGAAGGAGGGGGAGGAAAAAGGGGGGAAAGAGAGGATGGTATCTGCGGATCGAAGAAATCTGCCCGATTGCTTCCCCGCGCGCGCCAAGTTACAATCTGCCCGTCCGGAGGAGGGATTTTGACTATTATCCAAGCAGGCGATCTGGTCCAACTGGTGGGGCGTGACCACAAATACAGGCTGGTGCGATTGCGACCCGGCGCGGAACTGCACACCCACCGGGGCATGCTCAAACACGACGATATGATCGGCAAATCGTGGGGCAGCCGCGTCGACAGCCACATCGGACGTCCATTCTACCTGCTGCCCCCTTCCCTGCACGATATCCTGCGCGATACCAAGCGCAGCAGCCAGATCATCTTCCCCAAGGATATAGGCTACATTCTGCTCAAACTCTCGATCGCCCCCGGAATGACCGTGGTCGAAGCCGGCACCGGTTCGGGCGCACTCACCACCGCGCTGGCCTCGGCGGTCGGTCCGCAAGGGCGCGTGATCTCCTATGATTCTCGCGCCGATATGCAAGCTCTTGCCCGCCACAACCTGGAAGCGCTCGGGCTGGAAGGACGGGTCGATTTCCGTTTGCGCGACATCACCCAGGGATTCGAGGAAACCGACGTGCCGTCCCTCTTCCTCGACGTGGCCGTGCCCCACGAATACATCGGACAAGTGCGCGCGGCATTGCGCCCGGGCGGATTCTTCGGATCGATCGTCCCAACCACCAATCAAGTAAGCATGCTGCTATCCTCGCTCGAGCGCCATGAGTTTGAATTCATGGAAGTCAGCGAACTCTCCCTGCGTTACTACAAACCGGTTCCCGAACGGCTGCGGCCCACCGACCGGATGGTGGCCCACACCGGGTATCTGATCTTCGCCCGGCCCGTGCTGGAAAAAATCGCCGAAAAACCTGAAGACGTTCCCGTCGACGAAGTTCCAACCGAAGGCGATTCTTCTGAAAATTGACGGGCGGCAGGTGTAAGGCGGGCAAAGCCGAGAGCCATGCCGATGTTCCATCGTCCAGGCCTTGAAAAATCCCCAGCCATTTATGATCGATATCGAATCCGCTTTATCCGACCGGCTGCCCATAAAGATTAAAACTTCCTATCCGCCGCAGGATCCGGGAATCAAATCTTCCGCGGTTATGGTGCCACTATTAAAGGACGAGACCGTCTGGAAACTTCTTTTTACACGACGAAGCAACCAACTGGCCGACCATCGCGGACAGGTGTCATTCCCCGGCGGGCACGTCGAGGCGGGGGATTCCGGGCCGCTGCAAACCGCGTTGCGCGAGACATGCGAAGAGATCGGCATCCGTTCGGAGGACATCCGACCGCTGGGAATTCTCGACCCGGCAGATACGCGCACGGGATTCCGAATATGGCCGGTTGTGTGCGTCTTGAAATGGCCCCTCGAGCTGACTCTTTCAGCACCGGAAGTCCGCGAGGTTTTTTTCGTCCCGGTCGAGTGGTTGATGCAACCTGGAAATTTAACCCGGCGCTCGGTGGAATCCGTAAACGGCCGGGCGCAAAGCACAGCCCCCTTTTTCGAACCGTTCCAAGGACATGTAATTTGGGGCGCCACGGCGGCGATTACTGTCCGGTTGATGGAAATCCTGCGCGAGGGACGGACATCATGAAGCTCCTGTTCTTTGGCGCCGGCGCGATTGGCGCATACATCGGCGGCAGCCTTGCCCTGACTGGATGCGACGTAGCGTTCGTCGAACGGCCGGAGCCGGCGGAGATCCTCCGCCGGGAAGGTTTGGTCCTCTCGCTCGGGGCGCATACACATACACATCATTTACCATTGAATAGGGTATTTACTTCCGCGAGCGACGCTTTGCGCGATAGCACGCCTGACCTGGCGGTGTTCGCGCTCAAATCCTACGACACCGGCGCGGCGATCGAATCGCTGCAGCCGCTCGCCGGGCGGCTCCCACCAGCGCTTTGCTTGCAAAACGGCGTCGAGAACGAGGCGGCGCTGGAAAGTGTATTCGGCTCCGGGCGGGTGATCGCCGGCACGGTTACCAGCGCGGTCGGACGCGGGCGCGCGGGCGAAATCACGCTGGAGCGCAAGCGCGGGCTTGGGCTGGCGGCCGGGCACGCGCTAAGCCTCCCGCTGGTGCATGCGATGAATCGTGCCGGGTTAAACGCAAGGCTATACCCCATGGCACGGGCGATGAAATGGTCGAAACTTTTCACCAATCTGACGGCTAACGCTTCGTCGGCGATCCTGGGCATGACTCCGCAGGCCGTCTTTTCCGATCCGCGACTTTTCGAGCTCGAACGAAAGATGCTGCGCGAATGCCTGCAGGTGATGCGCACAGGCGGAATCGACGTGGTGAATCTTCCGGGAACACCGGTGAGAATGTTGGCCTTTGCCGTGAAAAACCTCCCTCGCGGGCTTGCGCAACCGCTGCTGACACGCGCCATCGGCGGAGGACGGGGCGGAAAGATGCCGTCCTTTTATCTCGATCTGAATTCCGGGCGCGGAAAAACCGAGGTGGAATGGCTCAACGGCGCCGTGGTACGGGAAGGTGAGCGCCTCGGGATCGCCGCCCCGGTTAACCATATGCTGACCGAAACCTTGACCGGGCTGGCGAAAGTTCCTTCCCTGCAAAAGGAATTCTTTGAAAAACCAGAGGCATTAATCAGGCTGTTTGAGGCTGGCGGGACTAATTTCCTGTAATTCAGCCTTAAATTCACGGGAACGCAACAGACCGTTTGACCCGCCGCATGGGCATACATATAATGAACTTCACATCCCTTACTCGGAAAGAAAAGGAAGTATGCTAACCAAAGAGACATTTGAGACCCGCTTGACAGAAGCCATGCGCGCCAAGGACGAGGTCGGAAAACGCACTTTCCGCATGATCCTATCGGCGGTCAAAATGGCCGAGGTGGAAAAACGCGGCGCGCTTGACGAACCTGCACTGCTGGGGATCCTGCAGAAGGAAGCAAAGACCCGGCAGGAAGCAATGGCTGAAGCGGAAAAAGCCGGCCGGCAGGATCTAGCCACCGATTCGCGCGCCGAATTAGAATTAATTAAATCCTTCCTCCCCCAACCACTCACCGCCCAGGAACTGGAAACGATCATCCGTCAGGCGATCGCAGAAGCCGGCGCCTCCACACCGGCTGACATGGGTAAAGTGATGAAGCTGGTTTCGCCCAAAACCCAGGGCCGCGCCGACAACCGCGAATTGAGTCAAACGGTCCGCAAGCTGTTGGGGGGTTGAGCAGACAGCGTTGCCGCTTATGACTGCCTCTCCCTCCTCCGAACCTGTTCCTCGCTGGCGGTCGATCCTCGGAAGGATCCCCGTCGCTGTCGTAGTCGTCGCCAGCGCCGCATTCGCGGCGCTGATCCTTACCCTGCCCATTCTCCCCGGCGAGCGCACCGTCAGCCTGCAATTGGGCGACGTCTCCCCCCAAGACGTGCTGGCTCCGCGGACGCGCACCTATGTCAGCCAGATTCTCACCCAGCAGGCACGTGACCAGGCGGCGGCCCTGGTCACCCCGGTCTACAATCCACCCGATCCGCTGATCGCGCGCCAGCAAGCAGAGACTCTGCAGGCGGCGTTGGATTACATCACCAACATCCGCATCAATCCGTATGCCAGCCTGGATGAAAAACTCGCCGATTTGCAAAAGTTGTCGGAGGTTAATCTGCCGACCGACACGACCACCCGGATCCTGCAGCTAAGCGATCCGGAATGGGAGATTGTGCAACAGGAATCCCAGGCCGTTCTGGAGCGGATCATGCGGCAGCCGATCGGACCCGATCAGCTCCAGACCATTATTAACTCCATTCCGAATTACGTCAGCCTTTCCTTTCCGGAAAACCAGGTCCCGCTCGTGACGGATCTGGTGCGCAACCTCGTGGTTCCAAACAGTCTATACAACGATTCCGCCACCCGGTCTTTGCGGGAACAGGCTTCCGCGAACGTCACTCCGGTCACCAGAAGTTTTGTCACGGGACAGGTTGTCATTCCCCGCGGCAAAGTGGTCGGAGAAGACGATCTGGAGGCCGTGTTCATGCTCGGATTGACCACGGAATCGCTCAATCTGCGGGCCGCCGCAAGCATGATTCTGGCCGTTGTGCTGACGACAGTGCTGCTCTCGATGTTTGTGTCCCAATTTCATCCGCAGATCACCCGCGGGCTGCGACCCGCCCTTCTTTTCTCCATGATCCTCCTGGCATTTCTGATCGTCGGCCGGATCATGGTGCCCGGCCATACCGTGCTTCCATTTCTTTTCCCGGTGGCCGCGATGGCAATGCTCATCGCCTGCGCCTACGGCCGGAGGCTGGGCGTTCTTACCGGAATGTTGCTTTCCATCTTCTCCGGACTGATGGGTGGGACAAGCTTGGAGATCGGGCTGTACGGCGCACTCAGCTGCCTGGCCGCCGTACTGATCCTGGGCAAGGGCGAGAAGCCGGTTCGGTTCTTCCTGGCGGGCATAGCGGCCGGCGTAACCGGCTCGGTGGTCGTGCTGATCATCCGGCTTTCCATGCCGGCCAGCGACCTGATCGGAATCCTGACCCTGATTGCCGCCAGTCTCGCCAACGGCCTGTTGTCCGGAATCCTTTCGCTGGGCATGCTGTTCCTGGTCGGGAATCTTTTCGATATCACCACCAACCTTCAGCTCTTAGACCTCTCCCGGCCGGATCATCCTCTTCTACGCGAGATCCTGCTGCAAGCGCCCGGGACCTACCAGCACAGCCTGCAAGTTGCCAACCTGGCCGAACATGCCGGTGAGCGGATCGGCGCCAATACACTGCTCCTGCGGGTCGGCGCGCTGTATCATGACGCTGGAAAATCCGCCCAACCGAAATTCTTCGTTGAGAACCAGGGACCCGAGGGCAATCCGCACGACCGGCTCGATCCGGCAGCCAGCGCGAGGCTGATCATCCAACACACGCGCGACGGATTGGATCTGGCGCGCAAACACCATCTCCCCACACGGGTGCGGGATCTCATTATCGAACATCACGGCACCTTGCGAACGAATTTCCAATATGGGCTGGCGCTGAACGCCGCCGGGGGTAATCCCGACAAGGTGGATGAGGCAAAATTCCACTACCCCGGGCCGCGTCCGCGTTCCAAGGAAGCAGCGATTCTCATGCTGGCCGACGGTGTGGAGGCGAAATTCCGGGCGGTTGGTCCGGCCACGTCGGAGGAAATCGAGACGTTGGTCCGCGAAGTCGTCGACGACCGGCTGGGCCAGCGCCAATTCGACCAAACCGACCTGACGCTGCATGACGTGGAGATCATCCGTGAAGCCTTCGCCGATGCATTGCGGGGAAGGATCCACATCCGCCTGCGGTATCCGGAAGATGAAAAAAAACAATCAAGTAAAGACGCCCCTGGCAAGCGCTAACCCACGGCGGTTCATCCGCATTCGCCGTGAGCCGCGTCTTCCGCAGAAAGTTTCGCTCTCCGCCGTCCGACGCGCGATCCGGCGGACGCTGGATCAGCAAGCTTTCCGGAAATCCTGCTCTGTCTCGATGTTGCTTGGCTCCGATGAAACACTGGAATCGCTGAACCTGCGCTTCCGGGGTATGCGCCGACCGACGGATGTTCTTTCGTTCGGTTCGCGGGGCATCGATCCGGAAACGGGCATCGTTCATTTGGGAGAGATCGCCATTTCACTGCCGCGGGCAGCCGCGCAAGCCCGGTCTCGCCGTGCTCCTTTGGAGCAGGAAGTACTATTGCTGGCCGTCCATGGGACCCTGCATTTGCTCGGGTATGATCACGACACTCCCTTCCACAAAAAACGCATGTGGCAGTCCCAAAGAAAAATTTTAAAGGAGTTGCTTTTCTAAAAAACCATGCAACCGATAAAATCCCCCAATCTGATTTCCTCTTTCGGCAACGCGTTTTCCGGATTGTGGTATGCGCTGCGAACCCAGCGCAACGCTCAAATCCATCTTCTCGCAACATTGCTTGTGATCCTGGCCGGATTCTGGCTGGGCCTGGGAGTCGAACAGTGGTGCTTGCTTATTCTCGCGATGGGCATGGTGTGGATGGCCGAACTGTCCAACACGGCCATCGAGAGCGCGGTAGACCTGGCCTGTCAAACCTACAATCCCCTGGCGAAAATTGCCAAGGACGTCAAAGCAGCGGTAGTTGTAATCGCCGCGATAACTGCCATCTTGGTGGGTGTCCTCGTTCTCGGACCGGCGCTGGTCGCTAAGCTAGGCTGGTGACCTTGGTTGGATTCCAAAATCCAGATCTCCACAACCTTCGACGGAGCTCCGGACCGTGTTCAGCATGGCACAACCTATAATGGTTAAAAGGATTCTCATTCCCGCGGAGGGGACAATCCATGGAAACGAGATTTCACTTCGGCACCGTCGGCAGCCCGCTGTCCACCCCGCCTAAACCCGGGGGCACTGTCGGCGGCGTTCAACGAATCGCCAACCTCGGCCTGGACGCGCTCGAGTTAGCCTGGGTCCGTTCGGTCCGAATCTCCCCCGCAGCCTGCGAAGCGATCCGCTCCGAAGCCCAACGATATAACGTGGTTCTGAGCGTCCACGCCCCGTATTTCATCAACCTCAATGCTGATTCTACCGAATGGCCCAAGAGCCGCAAACGTATCATGGATGCCGCTCATTTCGGCCACCTTTCCGGTGCTACGGATATCGTCATTCACCCCGGATCCTACTTCGGCCGCGAACCGAAGGAGGCGCTCAAGAAAGCCATTCCGCGTTTAAAAGGCTGCGTCAAGGAACTCCGCAAGCAGCACAACCCCGTGCTGATTCGGCCGGAAGCGATGGGAAAATCCGCATTGCTCGGCTCGTGGGAAGATATCCTCATCCTATCGCAGGAAGTGGAAGGCGTGCTGCCGTGCGTGGATTTCGCCCACCTGCACGCCCGGACGGGCGGCCTCAATAGTTACGAGGAATGGATGGAGACGCTGCGTTCGATGCGGGCGGCCCTGGGGGAAGACGCGCTGCGCAAAATGCACATCCATCTTTCCGGGATCGAATATACCGCCAAGGGGGAACGCAAACACCTTCCATTCCGGGAAGCCGATTTGAACTATGGACAACTGCTGCGCGCACTGGCAGACTCCGGATGCGCGGGCCGGATCCTTTGCGAAAGCCCGATTCTGGAACAGGATGCCATCCTGTTGCGGGAAACATGGGAAAAGCAGCTGCTATAGTCTCACTTTATTCTGAAAATAGAATTAAACCTATACGTCGAACAATTTTTCCTCTACGGACTTTCTCCCGCGAGGTCCTTTGAGAGGAAGCCAAACCAAAAAGGCTTGCCCCTCGTCCTCTTCCGATTGAACCGACAGGCTCCCTCCGTTCTTTTCCAGAAGAAGCCGGCATGCCGTTACTTCCCCCGGATTGGCGAAATCGTTATTCGCACCCAAGTCCGATTTCCAGGGTACGACCACATGATTGGCGGATAATCGGACGAACATCCCCCGCTTTCCGTTTTGCATCCCGCTCTCCACGCTAACGGTGACGCATGCTTGGGATTGGGAGATCGTAAGGAGATGGATGATCAGCGCATTAATCGACCGTTGTATTTTCTCGAAATCCCCCTGCACCGGAACGCTATCGCCCCGGATGCGGATTCGCAGGAGCACCCCAAGTTCGGCGGACATTGCCGAGAGCATCGTCACCCCCCGGGTAACGATTCCTCCGAGATCCACGGCGGCCAGCCGGAACGGCTTGTGTAACTGCAGTTCCAACTCCTCCAACGCGGAATCCGTCAGCAACTTCTGTACCGGTCCGTCCTTTTTTTCTTCACCGAAAATCGGATGCAAAGAGGCAGGTTCCCTGTTTGGATGAAACTTCACGGGAGTGCTTCTCGGATCGGAAACCAGGTGAAAGTCAGTTTCTTCTTCCGGCATGATTAAGCCCATTATCGAATGAAAAAACGATCGGGCGCGCCACCCCCTGGTGACGCGCCCTGAGGGACGAACTGCCATCCTTCTTTTTCGGGGCGTTCCCACAGGTTCACACCCACCTTTGTTGCACCCGAATTGCGGGATGACGTATGGACAGGCATTTATACCGAAACGCCTTGGACGGGATGAACCGGGGGCGGATCCAGAGGACACGGCGCGGCGTTACAGGTATCTACCGCGGCGACCAGTGAACTCAATCGATCACGCTGCATACAACGCGGGCAGAAAAGTCGATAGACTTCGCGCTCGACGTATCCACAGATCCTGCAGATCCGTTCTCCCCCCATTTTTTCAAGCAAGGGCTGATTCATCAGCATTGTCCCGTTTCAAGGTCCATCAGAAACCATCCATGTCCCCCGTGCCCTCTTTCCGGGTGAGGGGTTCGTCAGCCTTTACGGCCGGGTGTGTCGATCGATACCGGATTGTGAATGGGGAGGCTCTCCCTGCAGTGGTTCCTATTTGCCCCTCGCTTCCAACCCCGCATTGCCCTTTCCACACCGGCGGCGAATTCCTCGATTGTCTCGGCGGAAATTGCCAGAAACGCTTCCCGTTCCCGCTGGTCCAAATTGGAAGTGCGGAGAACCTGCTCCCGATCCGCTCCAAGCAATCGATCGCGAAACCGCTCGCTGACCACGGCCCGGCAGATAATTTGTTGAATAGCGGCTTCACTCATCCCCTAACACCTCCTCGGAAAAGAAATAGAACACCCTGTCTGCTTGGATCCTCTTCGGGTAGCCTCGTTAGAACCACCCACCTCCTCCCGGAGGAGGAGCCCCCGGCGGGCAGGAAAAACGGATCGTTGCGGCGGAAAAAGTCTGGAACATTGTGGCCTCCTTTGAGATATAGCGCCCCTCGAACTTCCAATTTCATGCTAGGCGTTACACCTCAACAAACCCCTCACAGGCCCTTTGTTCAGATCTCGATCCGCTCCCTTTTCCCATCGGACGGGATGCATCCGGGATAAATAAAAAGAGAGCCGCTCAGGCGACTCTCCTTCGTCAATTTCCGGGGTTCGTTTTGAACCGCGCTCTCACAACGGATAAAAGAAATCGAATGGTCGACCCCTACCCTTCCCGCTTTTCATTATGGATGATTTTCTTCGGAAATTTTTTGGGGGGACTGGGAAGGATATTGGGAACCCCTTCCATTTTCTGGAGAGTGAATATTAAACAATTAGGCTGGCGTACAGAGAACGGGTGTCCGCGGGCGGATCCAATCCCAGATCCTTCCTCAACAAAATGACATATTTCTGATAATGATCCACCACTTCGTGTTTTCTTCCCAGCGCTGCCAGAATTCGCAGCATCCGTTGATGGAGTTCATCCCGGTACGGGTCGAGCGCCAGTCCGCGCATGACGATGGTGCGCCCTTCTTCATACCGGCAGAGGGAAAAGTACTCATCCGCCTGTTCGCGAACGAGGGTGAGAAATATCTGGTTGATCTCCTCCCGCCGCTGCCCCGCCCAACCGACGGGAACATCTTTCAGATACTCGCCCTGGAAAAGTTCGGCGGTTTTTTCCAATTTGGCCAGCCGCTGCGGGTCGGTAATCGGGACGGCCAAGGCTTGCCGTGCCGTTTTTTCAAAGGATGCAACGTCGTAATCCAGCGACATGTTTTCCGCGAAACGACAAATCAGATTTTTTAAAACCAGAACGTCCGTCCCAATCGCCCGGCGGATGCGGTATAGGGTCTGATAGAGGTTGGCCTGCGCGCGCCCGGAAGGCATCTCCGGCCAGAAGGTCGTTAAGAGCTCATCCCTGTCCACGGGAGCCCGATCCACAAGAAAGAGGAATACTTCTTTCGTTTTTTGGGAGACCCAGGCCGACCGTTGAATCTCTTTCCCCGACCAGAGAATTTCAAGTGAGCCCAGAGCTTTAACCGATAGTTTTATCGTTTCGGTCTGGTTGGTTTCCGTGGTTTCCCGATATTCTCGCGCGGTTTGGCGCTTTGCACGGTCCAACAGGGAACTGCATAACCCGCCCATGGTTGCGTGGGTGAGGAATCCCTCCAATAGATCGGCAGCACCCGGCGCTTCCCGCACCAGGCTTTGATCTAAGCCGCAGCCATACGCCAGATCGAATGCCGCCCGCAACGAGCTTTCCGAATCGGTGACCAATCCCGATCGAAACTGGGAGCGCGCCAGAAGAAACCGCGCTTTGGCCGTTTCCACCGCGGGAGCGGCTTCCCTTTCCAGAATCTCCACGGCTTGCGCCAAACTGCCGACCGCCTCATTCCGATTTCCCATTTCCTCCAAGACCGCGCCGCAGAATACCTGGTCGCTCGCCTCGACCGCCGGGGTATTTTGTTCCGCTAGTTCCCCCGCCCTCCGCACCCACTCCATTGCGGCAGGAAAATTTTTCAACTTCCGGTTAAGATCGGCCCTGGCCCGGTAAACATACCCCAACATCATCAGGTCGTCGGATTCTTCGGCGAGCCTGTCCGCCGCCGAGTAAAAACCGGCCGCTTTGGCGAACTCGGCCCGGTCTTTTGCCAAATCACCCAACCCGGTAAAAATCAGCAATTGCGAATGCTTATCTCCGGATTTCCGCGACCATTCCAATGCCTCGTTATAGGATGCTTCCGATTCTTCCAACTGACCCATCATATGCTGGTTATAGGCCAGATTATTCAACGCAATGGCGATCGGCCCCGGGTACCCCAAATCCTTCCACAGGCTTAGCGCGCGCCGCTGCAAGATGTAGGCTTCCGCTGTTTCTCCCTCCGATTGCAATGCGTTGGCTAAAAGGGTAAGCACACGCGTTTTGTCGTAGCTTCGATCGCCGTCGGGGAACAAGGCCAACGCCTGTCGATAATAATTCACCGCCTCGTGGGTTCTTCCCATCGCATCGACGCAAAGCCCGGCGTGGGATGCCGCCATGCGGAGAACCGCAACCTCCACCC
>JBEKLP010000043.1:0-21263 GCA_050010135.1 Anaerolineales bacterium | reverse complement strand
CTCTCCAAATTGAACGTGGTGAACCGCACAGAAGCGGCGGCCTACGCGGTACTCCATAATTTAAAATCGTATTTATAAATTCGAAAGAGGCCTTTCGTTGAACCTCGCCCTGTTGCTGGCGGTTTCCCTCTTCGCGGGCGTTCTGCCGATGATTTGCTGGTCGGTGATCGTCTGGTGGTTCGACCGGTACGAAAAAGAGCCATTCCAACTCCTGCTCTTCTCCTTCCTGTGGGGGATGATTCCCGCTGTTGCTATTTCGTTTCTCCTGGAAGAATTCCTTGGAATTCCGGGTTTTTCGAACCTGCAATCGGTCGCTTCACGAATCTCTCTCCTCGGGGTTGGCGTGCTTCCACCGGTGATCGAAGAAGGGTTGAAACTCATTGGATTGCTGGCCATTTTTTCGATCGCCGGGCAGGAGGTGGATGATCCCCTCGACGGGATTATCTACGGGGCGATGGTGGGGTTTGGATTCGCCGCAGCTGAGAATACCTTGTATTTTCTTGAAAGCCAAACCGTTTCCGAACTCATCCTGCTCATTTTCATCCGCACTATGATCTTTGGATCAGTCCATGCCTTGTTCACTGCTTTCACCGGTTTAGGATTGGCTTTGGCCAAGTACACTCGCACCCGGTGGAAAGCCTTCCTATGGGCGGCTGGCGGTGTTTTCGCCGCGATTGTATTCCACATCATCCACAATCTGGGATTAGTCTGGGTTTCCAAGACACCATGGGGTTTTTATCTCAGCATACTTTCCTTTTTGGTCGGATTTCTTTTCGTGATCCTGCTGTTTATCGGTTCGTTGGTTAGGGAACAAAAGGTAATTAGTAAATATTTGCTTCGCTATTCTCAAAATGGCATTTTGCAAATGGACCAATGGGAGACAGCAGGATCCTTGCGGAGGAGAATACAGGTGGAATGGGCCGCAGTTAGAGTGTTGGACTTTAAGAAATATCTCATCCTTAGCAGAATTCACACAATTTATGCCGAATTAGCCTTCAAGGATAAACAACGCCAATTATGGGGCGAGAATCCCGCCCGAGATCGGCAAATAAGCGATTTGATCCGAGAATTGCAGCAATTATTGCCCGGCATTCGTCGCCCGACTTGACCGGTTTGGTATAATCCTTCCACTAGAAAACGGAGATGTCGATGTCGAATACAAGCCCTCGTTCTTCGATTCCGAGCCGCATTTGCCCGTCCTGCGGCACACGAATAGCGGATTCCGCCTCGCGCTGCGCGGTTTGCGGAATGGTATTCGAAGCAGGATCCGGCAGAACGGCCAGAATTCCGTCCAGAATTTCCGGAACCTCCGCATCGCTCAATCTCCCCGTGGGTGTGGTTGTTGCCGGCCCTGTCCTTTCGTTGCTTTTTGGCGTGTTGGTGATGGTCTTATTGGTGCGTACCGGACATTTCCCCGGGTCTGTTTCCACACCGGCAGTATTACCTTCCGTCACGCCTACGATTACTCTGACTTCTTTGCCGACCTCTACTCCGACGCTTACGCCGACCCCCACGCCTCTTCCACCAATCGTGGTGACGGTGCAGGCCGGTGTAGACACCTGTTTCGGGCTCGCCGCGAAATTCGGGTTGACCGATATCAATCTCATCACAACCCAAAACGGCAAACCGGTGGATTGCAACAATTTACAACCCGGCCAAACCTTGTATCTCCCACAACCGACTTCCACACCGCCGCCGGCGTCAACCGCTACGGCAGGCGTGTTTAATATGACGGCAACGGCATGCCAGTTCGATAGTTACACGGTTAAAGAGGGTGATGTTTTATCCAACATCGCACTTAACTATAATGTATCGATCGAATCGATCAAGAAATGGAACAGCCAATACAGCTTCGCGAATGATGTCGTATTCATCGGCATGGTCCTAAGAATCCCGCTTTGCGAGCGATTGCCTACCGCCGGCCCGACACCGACTCCGACAACGCCCCCGCCCTACCCGGCGCCCAACCTTCTATCGCCGAGGGACGGAACTATTTTCGGAAGCACCGATCAGGAGATTGCGCTGCAATGGGCTGCGGTGGCGACGCTGCGGGATACCGAGGAATATCAGGTTACGATCCAGGATATCTCCACCGGATCCGGCGATAAAATTCTCAATTATGTGAAAGATACGCGCTTCCTCGTCCCCGTCAGCCTACGACCGACTGACGGAACCACGCGTATCTACCGCTGGAGCGTCAACGTGGTTCGTATTTCCGGGACCACGGATGCCGGCAACCCGATTTATCTATCGGCGGGTGCGATGAGCGAAACGCGCGTGTTTGCCTGGGGCGGAACGACGCCTTCCGTAACGACGCCGATACCGTAATCTTCCACGAAGAACACGAAGAATAAATCTGAAAAACACGAAGGCTTGCCACTGGCATGCTTTCGTGTTTTATCATTGGGAGTTCGCTCAGCGCTTGTCTATGCCGAGAGCAAGCTTGATGAAATCATCACCGCGCATAAACGGAAGGTTGCCGGCTTTGGCTTGTTCCTCGTCGAAAGCGGTGGTGTTGTCTGGTGCACTTCCAGGCCGCAGGATGGCCACGGGCACGGGATCCCCGGCGTGGATACCGGTAGAGACGGGCGTGGGGTGATCCGGGAGCACGGCCACGGCGGCCTCGAGCCTGGCCTTTTCCACGCCCTCGAGGATCGGGCGCACCAAGCGGTGGTCGAGCATCTCGATACATTTGATCTTGAGCTCCAGATCCTTGGCGTGGCCCGCCTCATCGGTGGCCTCCACATGCACATACACCAGGTCATGATCCTGGATCGCTTTAACACAGGCCGCGGCCTTGCCCTCGTAGTTGGTGTCCCAGAGGCCCGTGGCCCCCTCCACCCTGACCACATCCATGCCGGCGTATAAGCCCAGCCCCATGATGAGATCCACCGCCGAGATCACGGCGCCGTGAATTCCGAACCGCTCCTGAAAGGTTGCCATCTTCGGTTTGTGGCCCGGCGACCACGGCCAGATCGCGTTGGCGGGATCCTTCCCTTCGGATACGCGTTTCCGATTGACGGGATGATTCTTCAGAATCCCCTCCGCGCTCGCCATCAGCGAGCGCAGCTTGGCCTCAGTGGCTTTTGCCTCGTCGGACTCAGCGGCGGGCAGAAGATCCTTCGCGGGTTGACCCACGTGATCATGCGGCGGAGCGCAATTCACTTTGGGCGACGCGACTGCGCCCCGCAGAACCAGTAGGTGCCGGTAGCTGACCCCGGCGTGTAGATCAACCGGCATATCTCCGGAATCCTCGCCAAGCGCCGCATTCAGAGACTGGATGATCTTGCCTGCTTCCTCGGTGGTGATGTGCCCGGCGGAGTGATTTTTAATGAGACCATTCTCGATGCAGCATAGGTTCAAACGAAACGCCACATCGTCGTCGTCGAGCGCCACTCCCATGTTCGCGGCCTCGAGTACCGCGCGGCCGTTGTAGGTTTTAATCGGATCGTAGCCAAGTACGCTCAGGTTGGCCACCTCGGATCCCCTGGGCAGCCCTTCGGGCACGGTCTCAAAGAGCCCCATTCGTCCTTCTCTGGCGATACTGTCGATGTTCGGTTTATTCGCGGCCTGAAGCGGGGTCTTCCCATTGAGTGTATCAATGGGATAATCAGACATACCGTCCCCTAGAATGATGATAGTTTTCATCCCGAGCACTTCTCCGCAAGACAACTCTTGAAATCATCTTATATATAGAGCATCGGCCTCACCCGCGTAAAAATGCCAATCCATTGAGGGATTCGACTATCTCTTAGAATGCTATGCTCACCCTCGCCCGAATCGTTTATTTTTATGCTTTCGCCACCGGGCTCAATCGATACCTCGTTCCAAAAGGCCAGCGCCAGGGCCATGCAGTCGAACCCCGGACCAAGGTTGGCGGAGTGGCGGGAATTATAGCGAATCGGACCGGCCTTTGCGGTTCATCCGCGCAAAGCTTCTTCCAGATCCGAAAGAACCGGAGCCAGAATAGGAATGGGGGGAGAGCGCCGGGTGATAATGTCTGGATCCTTTAATCCATGTCCGGTGCAGACTGTGACGATCGTCTGACCATCGACGGTCAGACGGTTCTCGCGAACTTCGCGGGCCAATCCCGCCAGTCCGGCGGCGGACGCCGGTTCGACCCATATACCTTCCGATGCCAGCGATTTCTGCATGTCCAGAATGCAATCGTCGCTGACTGCGATGATCCCACCTTCGGATTCCTGGGCCGCTTCGAGCGCCTGCTCGCCGCGAGCGGGCTTGCCAATGCGGATGGCCGTGGCGACCGTTTCCGGTTCCACGGGATGCCCCACCACCAGCGGAGCGGCTCCTTCCGCCTGCACACCCAGAATTTTGGGCAAACCGGTTTGTTTGAGTTGATGATATTGTTTAAAGCCCATCCAATACGAAGTGATGTTACCTGCATTCCCCACCGGAAGGCACAACCAATCCGGCGATTTTCCCAGCGCGTCGCAGATCTCGAAGGCGGCCGTTTTTTGTCCTTCCAACCGGTAAGGGTTGAGCGAATTGACCAGGGCAATCGCAAGTTTCTGGCTCGCCTGCACGACCATGGTCAACGCGTCGTCGAACGAACCCTGGATTTGGAGAACTTTCGCTCCGTAGGCCAGCGCGCCGGCAAGTTTCCCCATGGCCACCTTTCCCTGCGGAATTAAAACGATGCATGGAATCCCGGATCTCGCCGCGTAGGCTGCGGCGGACGCCGCCGTGTTGCCTGTCGATGCGCAAATCACCGACTTGGCTTTCCGACCAGCCGCCTCGCTGATGGCCACGGTCATACCGCGGTCCTTGAATGAGCCGGTCGGATTGAGGCCCTCGAATTTAGCGTAGAGGGTGACTTCCTTGCCGAGCATTCTCCCAAGAGCAGGCAGCGGAATGAGTGGTGTTCCCCCTTCCAGTAGTGTGATGACGGGTGAGGTTTTTGGAAGATCGATCAATTCGCCGTACTCGTGGATGATACCGCGCCAGGGCATATGCTTCTCTCTTGTACCGTCCGAAAGATTAATTTTGAAATTGTACCACTACACCGCGCATCTCCATCCCGAAGAACACCAATTCCGTATCGAGGCTTTTGCATCCCAGGCCGCTATGATATTATCAAATTGCGGGCCATGGAATTGGCCCAACCGTAACCGGAGCATCCGGGAAAGGAAAATTCGCATGCCGCGACCGACTTCGGGAAAACAAATCCGGCTGACCACGCTTTCTTCCTGCGCGGGTTGAGCGTCGAAGCTCGACGCGGAAACGCTAGCGCAGGTGCTGCGCCCCTTGCAGGAAATATTCTCCTCCGGCGTCCGTAGGGATTTGCTGGTCGGTTTGGAGCATCCCGACGATGCCGCCGTCTGGAGAATTTCCCCCGATCGGGCGATCGTTTTTACGGCCGATTTCTTCACGCCGATCGTGGATACCCCCTATGAGTTTGGCGCCATCGCGGCCGCCAACGCGGTATCCGACGTCTATGCCATGGGCGGAGAACCCATCCTGGCGTTGAATCTGTGCGCCTTCCCCTCGGATTTGCCGCAGGAGACGATGCGTGAGATCATCCGCGGAGGGGCGGAAAAAATCCGCGAAGCGGGCGGCCTGTTGGTGGGCGGGCATTCCATCCGCGATGCGGAATTGAAATTCGGCATGGCAGTGGTCGGGTTTGTGGATCCCGAACGCATCATGACGAAAAATCACGCGCGCGTGGGCGACCGGATTTTCCTGACAAAACCTCTGGGTAGCGGAGTGCTTTCCACGGCGCTGCAAAAACAAAAGGCCAAGCCCCAGCACGTGCGGGAAGCCGTTCGCTGGATGATGGAATTGAGCAATGCCTTCCTGCCTCTGGTTCGGGAAGTGCCGGTTTTGGCTGGAACGGATGTCTCGGGGTTTGGATTGGTCGGCCACGCGTCTGAAATCGCGCAACAATCCTCGGTGCGGATCCGCATTAAATATTCCTCGGTACCGTTTTTCACCGGAGCAAGGGAATATTCACGGATGGACATGATCTCAGGTGGAACTCGTAAAAACCGGGAATATTTCGGCGCAAGGACGGTTTCTTCCCAAAGGATTTCTGCGTCGGATCTGATGTTGTTGTTTGACGCGCAAACCAGCGGAGGGTTATTGCTTTGCGTTTCGAAGGATCGCATGGACATATTCAACCGGATGAGAAAAAGGGTGAGCCATTCGATTTGGGAAATCGGTGCGGTGATCGAAGGCGAAGCCGGTTTTGTGGAAATACAATGATCCGCAGAGGGTCTTTCGTTTCCTGGTTGGAATGCCATTCGCAAACCCCTATCGATAGAATTGGCGAATTCTAAAATATATGAAACCCACTTCGGCCCGGTCCAAAATGAAAAGCACGCTCGTCCAACCGAAAGCATTCCTGTTCGGTGTGGATTGGAAACATCAGTCGCAGGTTTTGTCCATCGAAGACAGCCTGGAGGAACTGGCCGTGCTTTGCCGCACGGCGGGCATCGAAGTGGCAGGGCAGGATTTCCAGCGGATGGAACGGGCGCATGCCGCAACGTTGATCGGTTCCGGCAAGGTAACGGAAATAAAACATTGGATCGATGAAACCCACTCCGAGATGGTTATTTTTGATGAGGAGCTTTCCCCCCGGCATTTGCGGGAATTACAGGAGTCGCTGGGCGAGGAAACCCACGTGTTGGACCGCACCGCATTGATCCTGGATATCTTCGCACAACATGCGCACACCCGCGAGGGCGCGCTGCAGGTGGAACTCGCGCAGTATGAATACCGCCTGCCCAGATTAACCGGGGCTTGGACCCACCTTGCCCGACAGGCGGGAGGTACGGCCGGACGAGGCGGCACCGGGGGCGTTGGCCTCCGGGGTCCCGGCGAAACGCAATTGGAAATCGACCGGCGCGAAATTTCGAAAAAGATCCATCGGTTGAAGAAGGAACTGGATACCGTCCGCCAGCACCGCAGCCGGTACCGCATGCGCCGCAAAGGATCGGGGCAGCCGGTCGTGGCGCTGGTCGGATACACCAATGCCGGGAAAAGCACTTTGCTGAATACGTTGGCCCATGCCGATATTTATGTCGCCGACCTGTTGTTTGCAACCCTGGATCCCACGACCCGCCAGGTGGAGTTGCCCGGCGGAAAAGCGGTCCTGATGACCGACACGGTTGGATTCATCCAAAAGTTGCCCGCCGCGTTGATCGCCGCCTTTCGTGCGACGCTGGAGGAAATCGCCGAGGCGGACCTGTTGCTCCATATCGTGGATATTTCGCATCCCAACGTCCGGGAACATGTTCAATCCGTGCATCAAACGCTTCAGGATCTCGGAATGCAAAATATCCCCATCATTACGGGAATCAATAAAATCGATAAATTGAATACTCCTCCCGATGAATCCTTTTCCGGCGAATATCCCAATACCGTCTTTCTCTCCGCCAAAACCGGACTGGGGATTCCGAATCTGCTGCAAACGATCGAGAATATTCTCTATCAGGAAATGAATCCAATCAAAGTGAAGATCCCGTACAGCGCCGGACGGTTGTTGGATTTGATCCATCGGGAAGGATCCGTGGAGAGTGTCACCCACAAGCCGGACGGCATAGTGATCACCGGCAGAATTCCCGGCGCATGGTTAAGCGAATTCCGTATCTATCTCCTGGGCGAGCGTGGAGCTAAGCCATGAACCCCGTCGGGAAGTATCTTCCCGCGGTCCTGGGAATTTTGCTTTGTTTATCCGGCTGTCGCAATCCGAACAATTTGACAGGCACCAAACATCCGTTAACAGAAAACCTCCCAATCGTGACGGAAACGGCATCCACTCAAGTTTTTCCATCACCCTCTGTTCCGAGTTCCAGGCATACAATCCTCCCGCCGAAAGCAGAAAATATACCTTCCCAGACCAAACCGCTTCCCACGGAAGAGACCCCGGTCGATCTGGCGTTCGTCGGGGATATCATGCTTGGACGATCGCTGGCACAACGAATTACCGATGGGAAAGGCGATACGATTTTTGATTCGGTGAACACGGTTCTGCAATCGGCGGATATTGCGGTCGGCAATCTGGAATGCGCGATCGGAGTAGGCGGCACGAAAGCCAAAAAAGGGTATGCCTTCATGGCGCCGCCTCTCTCGGCTTCCATTTTAGGCCATGCCGGTTTTGATTTATTGTCTTTAGCCAATAACCATAGTTTCGATTACGGGCCGGATGTATTTCGCCAAACCCAACAACTCTTGACGGACAACGGGATGAAGATTGTCGGCGCAGGGATCAACGATTCCCAGGCGTATTCAGCAATCGTTTATGAGATCCACGGGATGCAACTTGCGTTCCTATCCTATGCGGATGTGCCGGTGGAGCGTGGAGGTTTCGATGCGAAAACCTGGACAGCGGGAGAATCTACTCCCGGGATTGCCTGGGCCGACGATGAAAGGATTATTTCCGACCTTCAAGCCTGGAAGCCCCGGGCGGATTTCCTCGTGGTATTGTTTCATTTTGGGATCGAAGGTTCCGTAACGCCCAGTGACCGGCAGGTAGAGCTGGCTCATCTTGCGGTGGACAATGGAGCGGACCTTGTGGTCGGATCGCACCCGCATTTGATGCAGAAGGATGAAACGTATAAAGGCCGCCGGATTTTCTACAGCATGGGCGACTTCGTCTTTGATGGTTTTGTAGGCGCTTACAATCACAGCGCGATCTTGCAGGTATCCGTTTCCCGCAAAAACCCCGTCAAATATTTGCTGATACCTGTGATTCTCGTGGATGGGATCCCCTTACTCGGGCAATAATAGAACGGCGGATTTTCGCCGCGTGGGGGAATGCGTTCAGGATTCCGTAAATATTTTTTTCCAAAAACCGGACCACGGCGGAGTCCGCATTTTCTTTTGGGCGGATTTTGGTGGTGGCAATACGCGTGATAATCCCTGCAAGGCGCCGGCCAGGGATGGAACATCCTTCCGTCTGAGGCATTCCTCCAGGACGCGCGATGGTTTGTCGACCCAGGCCCATTGCCGGCGGAAAGCATCCGCCTTCACCCAATAATCTCTTTTCTCCCAGGCCAGGGCCGTCTGATCAACGGAATTCGCAATGGTCTTCAAATGGGCGAAAACAAATGCGGCCATGTCGAGCGCATCTTCCTCGGTCCCCAACCCTTTGGAAAATTCCGGCAGGAGGAATGCGATCATCCGGATCGATTGTTCCCGTTGAGTCGAAGCATTGGTTGTGTGGATGATTTTGCCCAAAGTCCCTCCCCGAATCCGCGCCATTATATAAAAAAGGTCGGTCCGGAGCAATGCCGCCCCGCATCCCTGGATTGAACACGCGGGGAAAGATTGCGGACGATGTGGAACATAGCCCCATGCATGCCATCTGTTGAAAGAGCCCAAAAAGAAATTATAATAACGGATTGATCCACGCCGGGGATTGAGGAAAGAAGATTCGGTGAATCGGGATGAATAAAAATTCCACAGCCGTAGCCACGAACCGGAAGGCCAGGCACGATTACGATATTTTGGAGACGATCGAAGCTGGAGTGGCGCTTCAGGGCAGCGAAATTAAATCCGTACGGTCCGGACAGATCAATATTAAAGAGGGATATGTCCTGATCGAAAACACCCAAGCTTGGCTAGTGAACGTGCATATCTCCCCTTACGATCCGGCCAGCAGGATGAACCACGATCCGCTGAGGAAAAAGCGTCTGCTTCTGCATAAAAAAGAAATCCGTAAATTGCAGGAAAGCCAGCAACTGAAAGGGCTGGCTGTCGTTCCGCTGCGGGTATACCTTAAGGGAGGGTTTGCGAAAATCGAGTTGGGCGTCGGAAGAGGTTTGAAGCAGTACGACAAGCGGCAGAAAATCGCCAAACGAGATGCGGAACGTGAAATCCAAAAAATGTTGAAACGACGGAATTAGCAGTGGTATAATATTAAATCTGGGGATGACAGGTATCGACGGAGGAAGTTGTTTTCAGATTGCGGGTCGAGAGGCGCCGAACTCGGAAAATCAGCGCAAAACCAAAGTGCCAACCACACTTACTCGGCTCTTCCTGTTGCGGCCTAACCCGCAACATAGAGCCTGACCCCAAAAGGGGTCACGTCCGGCTCTCCCTACCTTTGGCTGGAAGAGATCCGGGCGCGACAAAGCCAAAGTGCCGCGCATGACGTCGCGACATGCGCGAAAGAGGGCTTTCGGGCCCAAGCGGCTTGGTTGGCTGGGCTTTTCCGCCGGATGAATACCCGGCCGCCGAGAGGAAACAATCCGGCTAAACCCGTAGATATCTGAAAGCGAATCTTCTCGGACGCGGGTTCAATTCCCGCCATCTCCACTTTTTTACGTTCTCTTCAAAGCAGAGAACCGGAAAATTGGCGAAAAAAAGGAGCTGTATTCACATCGAATACGGCTCCTTTTCTTCGCCGAACTTATCCACGTTGCCAGTTAAGCAACCCGGCAGATAAATCCCTTTAAATATTTTCCCTCGGGAAACGACAACCGCACGGGATGATCCATGGGCTGACCCAGCCGTTCGATTATTTGCACATCCCTTCCGGCATCCAGCGACGCGGAAAAAAGAATCTTCTGAAACAAATCCTCGTCGACCAAACCGGAGCAGGAAAAAGACGCGAGGTAGCCGTTCGGACGGAGCAGGCGCATCGATAACCAATTGATATCTTTGTACGCCCGGGTGGCCTTGGTCAAGCCTCGTTGGGATTGTGCCAGCTTGGGGGGATCTAGGATGATCATATCGAAGAACCTGCCCTGGTCGCGGAAGCCCCGAAGAACTTCAAATGCATTCCCGGCCAGAAAACCATCCTGGGCCGGTGGAATTCCATTCAGCGAATAATGGTCCGGCAAGAAGGATAAAGCCGCTTCGGAAGAGTCTACGTTGAGAACATATCCGGCGCCCGAGGTATAGGCGACCACGGCGAACGCGCCGGTGTAGGAAAAGACGTTTAATATTTCCTTTCCCCGGAGATTTTGGGATATTAAACTGGCCAAGGCGGATCGATTCTCCCGTTGATCCAGATAGAACCCGGTTTTGTGGCCTTGGCGTACGTCCACGAGGAATTTCCAATCGCCTTCGGACATCACGATCCGCGGTGGCGGGTCCTGCCCCAGTAGAACGCCCAGCGCCGGAGGAAGGCCTTCCTTATCCCGAACCTCGACGTCAGATCGCTCGAAGACGCCTTTTACAACCGGAAGCTGCGATACTGCGCGAAGTATTTCTTTTCGCCAATGCTCTGCTCCCGCCGAAAGAAGTTGAACGACCAAATACCCGTCGTATGTGTCAACGATCAATCCAGGCAATCCGTCATTTTCCGCGTTCACCAGTCGGATGCCGTTGGTATACGTTGTGAGAGCGGAACGATACTCGGCGGCCTGGCAAATGGCCCGGACGAAAAAATCTTCGTCGACGGTTTCCGATTCGCGCCATGTCCATATCCTGGCCGAGATTTGCGAATAGGGGCTGTATCCCGCCCGGGCCAACCAGCCGCCTTGCCGGCCGAAGACGTCGACCGTATCCCCCATTCCGGGCGATCCGATGATTTCCTGGATTGCGCCGGAAAATATCCACGGATGCCGTTGACGGATGGATTTTTCCCTGCCGGGCTTTAATATTATTCGGGAGTCGGTCAAGCGGGTTTCTCCTTCGATTGTGCCCACCGTTCAAGGTCCCGCTCGCTGAGGATCGGAATTCCCAACGACTTGGCTTTCTCCAATTTGGAACCGGGATTCTCCCCGGCCACCAGGTAATCGGTTTTCCCGGAGACGGACTCCTGCACTTTCCCGCCCTGCTGCTGGATGAAGGTTTTTATTTTTTCGCGGGAATAGTTTTCCAGCGTGCCGGTTACCACGAATTGTTTTCCCGCGAAAGCGCCGCCCGCGGTTTCCACTGAGGAATATTCCGGCCAGATGCCCAAATGATGAAATTTCTCCAGCAGCAACCGGTTGGGTTTGCGGGAGAACCAATCCATTATCGATTCCGCCAGATTCGGTCCCACCCCGGAAATGGTTTGTAGTTCCTCAAGCGATAAATTAGTGAAACGATCCAGACGAAGATAATGGCTGGCAAGATCCACCGCCAGAACTTCGCCCACACCGTGAATGCCCAATCCCGTGAGCAACCTCGGAAGCGATCGGGATTTTGAATCATCAATCGCGCGCAGGAGGTTTTCCGCTTTCTTTTCGGCAAACCCCTCCAGACGGAGCAAATCCTCTTTTTTCAGACGATAAGGATCCGCGAGATCCTTCACCAGCTTTTCCTGAACCAACTGCTCGATGATGCGGATGCCCAAACCCTCGATATCCATCGCCGAGCGGGAGGCGAAATGCTCCAGATTTCGGATGAGCTGATCCGGACAGGATGAATTGATGCAATACAGCGCTACTTCGTCCGGAATCCTTTTCACCGGTTCATGGCAGGAAGGACATCGTGTGGGAGGGGAGAAGGTTTTTTCCCCGCCGGTGCGCTTGTCGGTAATCGGTCCGATCACATAGGGGATGACGTCTCCCGCCCGTTTGATCATGATCGTATCGCCGATGCGAATATCCCGCTCGCGGATGAAATCGAAATTATGAAGGGTTGCGCGGCTGACGGTGACGCCTCCGACCGGAACGGGTTCGAGTATTGCGAAGGGCGTCAGCACTCCGGTGCGGCCGACGTTCACGCCGATATCCTGAAGGATGGTGCTGACTTCGCGGGCGGGAAATTTATAGGCGATCGACCCACGCGGATCTTTTCCGACGTACCCCAATTCCTCCGCCAGAGGTAAATCGTCCAGCTTGATCACCGCACCGTCCACTTCATAATCCAGCGAATTCCTCCGGCGCTCCCAATCGCCGCACAGCCGGATCGCCTCCTGAATGGTTTTCGCCATTTGTATGTCGTGGCTTACGGGAAATCCAAACGCCCGCAGGATGTTTAGGGTTTCCCATTGGGTTGCCGGTTTGCTCCCGCCCTCATATATGACGATTGCGTAGCACAACAAATCGATAGGCCGCTGGGCGGTGAGGTGTGAATCCAACTGGCGCAGTGCGCCCGCGGCGGCATTCCGCGGGTTGACGTAAATTTTCTCCCCCCTGCCCGCCAATTCGGCGTTCAGCGCCTCAAACGGCTTCAATCGGATGAAAGCCTCTCCCCGCACGACCAATCGATTGGGAATTGTTCCGGAATAGGAAGGGTCGACGGGAATCCGGAGCGGCAGGGTTCTCACGGTCCGGAGATTGGGAGTGATATCTTCCCCTTGCGCGCCGTCCCCGCGCGTGGCGCCAAGTGCGAATACCCCGTCCCGATAATGCAAGATCACGGTCAACCCGTCGATTTTCGGCTCGACGACAAAGGCGGATTGGCCGACTTTGGGATTCAAACGGGAAATCCGCTCATACCATGCGAGGAGATCCTCGGCGGAAAAAGCATTCGCCAGACTGAGGATCGGCTGGGGATGCGAGACGCGCTGGAATTTCTCGGAGACGAATCCGCCGATGCGCTGGGTGGGGGAATCGGGGGATTGGTATTGGGGGTATTCTTCTTCCAGCTTCCGGAGTTCCTGGAAAAGTGCGTCATATTCCAAATCGCTAATGACGGGGGAATCCAAAACGTAATATCGGTGGCTGTGATATAAAATATCCGCCCTTAATTTCTTCATTCGCTGGAGAATGGCTTGCGAGTTCATCGAGTAAAGCGTCTATCCCGTGAGGTATATTAAAAATCGCGGCTCGCGGTATAATTATACTTGAAATAAAAGGAAAAAAGGGCTGAAATATATCAAGATGGCTTTTCTTTTTGGAGCTTCTTGTTTCTTGACGATGGTTTCCCTGGCGGGATTCCTGGTTTGGAACATATGGATACGAACCGCCGGAATGGGAAGCGGTTTTGGATTTAACGATCGTCATATCGTCGTTTGCAGGATAGATGGAATGGATTCCTTTCGCCGACCCCATCCAAATACTATTGGGATCCCAGGCAATTGCCGCTCATTCAAACTCAATAACAAAATAAAATAAATACTCTCGACCAACCTCATGGGAGATATTGTGAAACTCTCGGTCAGGTCCGTTTACAAGACATTTCTTCATAGCCACCGCGAATCCACTATTGCGCTGGAGAATTTATCCTTTGACGTTGGGGCGGGAGAATTCATCTGCATCCTCGGTCCGTCGGGGTGCGGAAAAACCACCCTATTAAACATCATCGCCGGGTTGGATAAACCGGATTCTGGAACGGTTCTTGTGGATGGAAAGGAAATATCTGGACCCGGACGGGACCGTGTGGAGATTTTTCAGGAACCCGCTTTATTCCCTTGGCTCAATGTTGTGGATAATGTCGCCTTTGGATTGGATTGCATCGGGATGCCAAGGAAAAAGCAGGCCCCGAAGCTCGGGGAATATCTCCGGATGGTCGGTTTGAGCAGTTTTCGAAAAGCATACATGCACGAATTGTCCGGAGGAATGAAACAACGCGTGGCGCTGGCCCGCGCCCTGGCGATCGAGCCAGATATTCTGCTCATGGACGAACCGTTTGCGGCGTTGGACGCCCAGACCCGGGACATGTTGCATGCGGAGTTGCAGGAAATCTGGGCCAAGACCGGTAAGACCATCTTGTTTGTCACTCATAATGTGCGTGAGGCTTTGGTGTTGGGGGATCGGGTCCTGTTGCTATCCGCCAGACCCGGAAGGCTAAAAAGAGATTTTCGATGCGAATTACCGCGCCCGCGCCATATCGAGGACTATGCACTGATTGATGCAGTGCGTGAGTTGCTTTCCGATTTGCGCGAAGAGGTCCTGGCCGCCCAACAGAAGGAACTCGACCATGAAAAATTGGCTGCTTAGAATCGGGTTCTATCTCCTGCTGTTGGCGGTCTGGGAGATATTGGCCCTTCTGCAAATCTGGCCCTCGTATATTTTTCCCTCACCGGGGAAAGTTATTGTATCGATTTGGAATGGATTCGCCGACGGCAGTTACCCGCTGGCCATTTCCGTCAGCCTCCGCCGGATTGCCATCGGGTATGGAATATCCCTCGTGCTCGGGATTACACTCGGCGTGCTCTTGGGTAGAATTCAACTGGTCCAAAAAACGCTCGGCTCGCTCTTATTAGGTTTGCAGGCTCTTCCCAGTGTTTGCTGGCTGCCTCTGGCGCTTCTATGGTTCGGGTTATCGGATAAGGCCATCATCTTCGTCGTGATCATGGGGGCGGTTCTATCGATATCCTTGGCCACCGCGGATGGAATCCGCAATACGCCCCCCCTGTTCCTTCATGCGGCGAAAACGATGGGAGCCGCGGGGTTCCAATTATATTTCCGGGTCATTCTACCCGCAGCCTTGCCATCCATCATTTCAGGAATGAAACTCGGTTGGTCGTTTGCTTGGCGTTCCTTGATGGCCGGCGAATTATTGTACGCCGGATTGGGCATCGGTTTTTTGCTAACCATGGGAAGGGAACTCAATGACATGAGCCAGGTGATCGCCGTGATGTTAATCATCGTCCTGATTGGATTGACGGTGGATTTATTAATCTTCGCCCCCGTCGAACGGGCCATTCGCGAACGATGGGGATTGCAAACGGTCCGCTAGCGGCCGGACCGATCCCTCCTACCGAATTTCCGGTTCCAGCAATCCATACGATCCGTCCCTTCGCTTGTAGATAACGTTAATTTTTCCGTTTTGCATATTCTGGAATAAAAAGAATTCTTCGTGACCCAGCATTTGCATCTGCTCCATGGCCTCTTTTTCGTTCATCGGCTCCAGCAGGAATGATTTCCTGCGGACGATGGGGGCGTTGGAGGATTCCTCCTTCGGGCGGGAAACATCGGCATCCGCGTCGAGCGCCGTATGCTCTTCGCGCACGTGCATATGCTTCCCCTTGAATTTTTCCAATTGGCGGTGTAATTTATCCAACGCCACGTCGATGGACGTATAGATATCCTCGCTTCGTTCTTCAGCCCGCAGGAGAAGATTTTTTCCACGGACCGTCAGCTGCGCCACGTGTTTGTCGGAAGCGCTGCGGACCGAGGAGTTGAACTTTAATTCCACCCTGGCCTCATCCAGATTATCCAGCAAACGGTTTAATTTAAGAAGTTTCTTCTCCACATACTCCTTCAAATGAGGCGTCATTTCCATTTCCGATGTGTTGATAAGGATCCTGATGGTCATCTTTACCTCCGATAAGTTGGGAATGCAGATCGATCCCGGGAAGAATCGCACGGGCAAGCGTCCAGCCGGCAACCGATCGAGCTCCTGCATCGATCAGGGAAGCGGCGCAGCTCTGCAGGGTAGCCCCCGTTGTGCAAACGTCGTCCACGATAATAACTTTTCGACCCGTGACGGATGTTGCAGAAAAAGCCCGAGCCACATTTTGTCTTCGTTCGTCGTGGGATAAACCGACCTGGGATTTTGTTTCACGCGATCGGATCAGACACTTGGTGTCAACCGGTATCCCCGTCTGTAGAGATAGCGCTTCGGCAAGCAACACGGATTGATTATAGCCCCGTTTCCGCTCCCGGATCCGCCCCAAGGGGACCGGAATAATGCGGTCGAAATCCATAGTGAGCGGGGGAAAATGAGCAAAGGAAATATCCACTAGAAACGAAGCCAGGGTACGATCGGAAGAATATTTGAGCGCGTGGATGGCGCGCCGCATGGGTCCGGAAAAAACGGCTGCGGATCGAACCCATTGGAGCAAATGGGGGTCGACGCACGAGTGGCGGATGGAATTTCCAAGCGGCTGGCCGCAAACGCGGCAGATCGGAACTCCGATCCATTCGATGAGCGGGAAGCATTTCCCGCAAATGGAGCGGCCGACGGAATGGCATTCCACGCAACGCGGTGGAAAAAAAAGATCGACAAAATTCCTATACAGAAAATGGAAAGATTGAGAACCGACGGTTCCTCGGCGCTTGGATGGAAGAACGCGCATTATCCCCCACCACCAAAGAACATCTTCCCGACGGGGGAGGTGAAGAGAATCAACCCCGCGGGGCCGAGGAGCACGATGAGGATCGAAGGAAAGATCAGAAACACCAGCGGGAGCATCATGATGACCGGCGCCTGGCGGGCTTTTTCCTCGGCCCGTTGCCGCCGGCGCAGACGCATTTGATCGGCCTGGATGCGCAATACCCGGGACATGCTTACGCCCAATTGCTCCGATTGGACAACGGCCGCGACGAAACTCGTCATTTCGGAAAGACCAACCCGCTCGGCCATGTCCTTTAACGCGTCACGACGCAACTTGCCGAGCCGGATTTCCTGGATCACCCTCCCGAAGGCGGCGCTTAATTCATTTTCCCATTCTTCATTCACTTTCGACATAGCGGAATCGAATCCCAGACCTGCTTCCACGCAAATGGTGAGCAGATCCAGGGCGTCCGGCATCGCCTTGCGGATGTTATTCTGCCGTCTGCTGATCCGGCTGTCCAAATATAATCGCGGAAAAAAGTAACCGAATACCACGCCCAGCAATACCAGCCCAAGGGACAACCACCACTGAAGCTTCATCGATCCGAAAACGAAAAGGAAAAGCAACAATCCGCCGAAAAAAGCGGCAAAGATGATTTGCAGTGACCAATATGCCGGGGCTTGCATTCCCCAGGGGTTTCCCGCCATGTTAAGTTTTTCCTGGATTGTCTGGATGTTGGCGGCGGGGGTAAACCGGACGACGAAATCGCTGACCCCTTTTAAAAGTGGGAGGATGACCCGTTCGGCGAACGGCTGCTGCAATTCGATCTCTTCCAGGCTGATCGGAACATCGCGGCCTGCATACTCGGAAAGCCGGGAATCCAGCGGGGTCTCATCCTTCGGCATCCGAATGGCTGCATAGACCAGGAGCCCTGCCCCCAGAATGACGACGCCAATAACAATGAAAATCAACATGGTTGCCCTTTAAACTTCGATTGCCACAATTTTGCTGATGATGAAGAAACCGGAGAAAATCAGCAACAACCCGCAAACCACCATCGGAATGCCGCAAGTCCGCGTGTCGGGATCAAAGAATCTCATAATGTATTTCCGGTTATCGAGATACAAAAAGCCGGCCAGGGCGAAGGGTAAAAACCCGATCAGATAGCCCGTGACGGTCTGTTGGGACGTTAGCACCCGGATTTCACCCTTGATCCGCACCCGTTCCCGGATGGTGTGGGAAATCGTATCCAGAATTTCGGCCAGATTGCCGCCGACCTCGCGCTGAATATTAATGGCGGTGACGATGAGCTTTAAATCCGGACTGCTCATCCGACGGAGAAGATTTTCCAGAGCCGTGTCCAACGTCAGGCCGATCTGGACTTCCTGGACCACGCGGCGAATTTCAACATTGGTGGGGTTCGGCATTTCCTTGGAGACCGACTCAAGGGCTTGGATGACCGAATAGCCGGCCCGAAGGCTGTTAACGCTTAAGTTCAGCATGTCCGCCAATTGGGCTTCGAATTGGTGCAGGCGCCCATTTTTTTTCCGCGATACGTACAACCCGGGAATAAAAATCCCTCCGATCGCACCGATCAATCCAAAAATAATGCTACCGAAAATAAATCCCGCCAGCACTCCAGTCCCCAAGCTGGCGATCACGATCAGAAAAATATATTCCGTGGGACGCAATTTGAGATCGGCCTGCGCCAGATCCTTGGAGATGCCCTCAAACCAGGTCGATTGGGAAAAGGACCGATCCAGATAATCCGTGAGCGGTGAGGACTTGGCCTTTTCTTCCTTGGGAGATTCCGCATCGGCCGGTGCGGTGAGTTCCGTATAGCGGCTTAATCTCTCTTCGACGGAGGATTCCCCCGAGCTGAGGAAGGCAAACAGAAGCAGGCCGATGGCGATGGCGACGAAGATGATGGAAATCAGCGAAACGGACATGGTTTTTTCTCCGGATTTAATAGCGCAACCGCTCACCGATGCCAAACACCGATGCGGGCAGGTGAATCCCGGAAGCTTCGATTCTATCCATAAACTTCGGGCGCAAACCGGTCGGCCGGAGGCGTCCGACGACCCGCCCCGATTCAATGCCGGTCTGTTCAAACACGAATAAATCCGTCATGGTGATCACATCGCCTTCCATACCCTGCACTTCGGTGATGTACGTGATGTGTCGTGAGCCGTCCCGGAGTCGTTCCTGATGCACGATGAGATTGATGGCGGAGGCGATTTGCTCCCGGATGGCCCTGGATGGGAGGTCCATTCCCGCCATCATGACCATGGTCTCCAGACGGGAAAGCGTATCGCGAGGGCTGTTGGAGTGCAAAGTGGTCATGGAGCCGTCATGGCCGGTGTTCATCGCTTGCAGCATGTCCAAGGCGGCGTCATCGCGCACCTCTCCCACCACGATCCTTTCGGGGCGCATCCGCAACGCGTTGACCACGAGATCGCGAATGGTTACTTCCCCCCGCCCTTCGATATTGGGCGGTCGGGATTCCAGGGAGACGACGTGATCCTGGCGGAGCTGTAACTCCGCCGCGTTCTCGATGGTAATGATCCGTTCGTCCGCGGGAATGAACTGGGAGAGGATGTTCAGCAGCGTAGTTTTTCCCGAGCCGGTACCTCCGGAGATTACTATGTTCAGCCGGGATGAGACACACGCCTTAAGGAATTCGATGGCCTCCGCGGTGATGCTCCCAAATCGGATCAGATCGTCGACGGTGATGGGGATTTTTGCGAATTTACGGATGGTCAACACCGGGCCGACAAGTGAAATTGGCGGAATGACCGCATTGACGCGGGATCCGTCCGGGAGGCGGGCATCGACATATGGGCTCGACTCGTCGATCCGGCGGCCCAAAGGAGAGACGATCCGGTCGATAATCCGCATAACATGTTCGTCGCTCTCGAAGCTCACCGGAACCCGCTCAACTTTACCCTTCCGCTCAATATAGACGTTCTTGGAGCCGTTGACCATGATTTCGGTAATCCCCTCATCCGCCAAAAGGGGCTCCAAGGGGCCAAACCCGAGGATCTCCGCGACGATCGCCTCAAAGAGCCTCTTCTTTTCCGCGCGGGAGAGGGCGATGCTCTCTTCGGCGAGGATGTTCTCGAAAAGCTCTTCGATCGTGCGGCGAACTTCCGCAGTTCGGTTGACGTCCATCGACGGATCCAGTTCCCCCAATAATTTGTTCTGGACCCGGGTTTTTAAATCGAAATACGCGTCGCGCGTTCCGGCTTGGACGGTGGATTGGGATGCCGGGCGGCGGGATCGCAATTCGGCAAGCCGAGACGCGCTGAGGTCTTCCTGTTGAGGCGTCTGAGATTGTCCTTGCTCGATTCTCTTAAGGAGTGACACGGTTTATCTTCCTTTCTGCAGCAAGTGTGTCATCGGACCTTAGCGACCGCAGCCGGTTTCTTCTCCTCTTGATTGGAATGCGCGATTTCCGCCAAGCGGGTTTTGATGGCCTGGGCCATTTCCAGAATGGCGCGAGCCACTGGTTTGGTTCGATCCTGTAGAATCAACGGTTCGCCGTTGTTGGTTGAGAGCGGTACCACCCGGTCGTCGAAGGGAATCTGAGCCAGAATGGGCTGCTTCAACAAATCGGCCACCTTTTCGGCCGAAATCCCATAACGCTTATCCATGCGGTTCATGATGAGAACGATCTTTTGCGGTGTCAGATTCAGCGCTTCGCTCAAGTCGAAGAACATGCGTAAGTTCTTTATCGTCGGCAGGTCCGGTGCACCGATGAGGACCACAATATCACTGGAATCGATGGCGCCGATTGTGGATTCATTGAGAGCGGAAGAGGTGTCGATCACCACGTAGTGGTACATCGTGGCCAGAAAATGGAGGACTTTGCTCACTTGCGCGCCCTGGACGGCCTCGGCCTGCTCCGGTCTTGCTGGCGCGGCGATGACTTTCAAGCCGGAGGGATGATGAACCGAGATGCGCTCCACCAGTTCGGTGTCCAATTCCCCCACCTGATCAACCAGGTCGATGAGGCTGTTCCGAGTTTGCAGATTTAAACACGCCGCAACATCGCCGAATTGAAGCGCAGCATCTACGATGATCGTAGGAGTATCTTCGGTTTGCAGGGCGAGCGCCAGATTTGTGGAGACCATGGTCCTGCCGACGCCACCCCGGGGACTGTATACGACGATGATTTTGCCATGAACTCCATGCGCCGCGGATGCGCTGACGGGAGCTCCCGGTCCTTGAACGGCGGGCGCAATAACCGCTTGGGTCAGAGCCCGCTGACCGACTTTACGAATTGTGCTGACTAACTCGTCGGCCGAAGGCGGTTTGGGCAGAAAATCCCTCGCACCGGCCAGCATGGCGCGCCGCATGTAATCGGGTTCGTTTTGTACGGACAGGATGACGATCTGGGCGCTGGGAAGTTCCTTCAGGA
>JBEKLP010000042.1:0-21451 GCA_050010135.1 Anaerolineales bacterium | reverse complement strand
GCGTGGAATTGCTGCACGCCGCCTCGGTAGCTGATCCGGCCGGCGAAGTGGCCGACCGGTATCTGGGAAGTCTGAACCCCTATCGGTCGCTCTGGCCTCAGCGCCTGCAACTCGACCTCTCCATCGGATTACCCGCGGAGGTGGCGTCGGCCGCCGGATGGAACCAACTTGCTTCTCCTCCCGCTCCACCCGCCGAACCGAACCTGCCGGACGATATCCCGGTTCTGAAATTCCCGGATTACGATTCTCAAAATCCGGATCAATCTCCCATGACGGCATCTTCCACCATCGCCCCGATTCCGGGCGAGGTATTCACCGGGCCGTCGGACGCTTCCAAAAGCGCCAAACCCGCAGACGCGCCGGCCAAGGAATCTTCGACCGTCGAAAACCGGGAGAATTCCTCCGCGCCCGAGAGCGATCTGGAAGATTTGCGCCGTCAATTGAACCAAGTTGCATTACGGCTGCGGATGAAAAAAACCGCCGCCGAGAAGGATGTGCGCCGGCCGGCATATATCCTCCTCACCAGCCGCAGACTGCTTGCATCGATCTATGGCCCGGACCTTCAATCCGAGATCGAGAATTGCCTGCAGGACGTCCTGCGCGCCAAACGGTCCGCCCGCGGGTGGTCGGCATACCTGGTCGACGCGGACAACCGCGGGAGCCTGCAGCCGTTCGGGCTTGATCCCGTGGATGCTTCGAACGCCTGGCAGATGAAAACGCTCCTGACCAATCTGGACGGCGCCCTCGCCAAGAAAGGCGAGATGATCGGCGCGCTGCTGATCGTCGGCGGCCACGAGGTGATCCCGTTCCATCTGCTTCCCAACCCGACCGACGACGGCGATCCCGATGTTCCCTCCGACAATCCATATGCCTCGCGTGACGAAAATTATTTCGTCCCCGAATGGCCCGTCGGTCGCATTCCGACCCCGTCGGACACGCATGCCACTTTTCTGTTGGGCGTTTTGCGCCGGATCGCGGATGAGTCCGCTCCGATCCGCGTCACGCTTCTGCAAAATCTGCTCTCCGTCATCCGTAATCTTTTTCCTGCGCCGGCCTCCCGCTTCCGCACCGGGTCCGGATGTACCGCCGCGGTCTGGCAAAAAGCGTCAGCGGAGGTATTCCGGATCATCGGGCCGTCCAATGGATTGCTGGTTTGCCCTCCCGTAAACAGCGGGAACCTGCCGTCGGATCTCCTGTCGGGTCCGAAATATTCCTACTTCAACCTGCACGGGATGGAAAACGGGCCGCAATGGCTGGGCCAGCGGAATGTAAAAGGAAAGAGCCCGGAGGATGTGGAGTTCCCGATCGTTTTGCTGCCTTCGCAGGTGGCTGGCGCCCGGAAGACTCCCGACGTTGTGTTTACCGAGTCCTGCTATGGAGCGAATATTCTACGGAAAGGTGTGGGGGATTCCATTTCGCTGGAGTTCCTCGCTTCCGGAACCCGTACGCTGGTCGGATCAACCATGATTTCTTACGGCGCGGCATCGACTCCGCTGATTGCAGCCGATCTGCTTGCGCGCCTGTTTTTGCAAAACTGCCTGGCTGGAATCCCAATTGGCGAGGCGCTGCGTCAAGCCAAGCTTTCTTCTGCGTCAGAGATGAATCGCCGCCAGAGTTACCTGGATCCGGAGGATCAAAAAACCCTGATCTCCTTCCTCCTTCTTGGCGATCCGCTGCATGTTTCGAAGACGGCCACGGGCAAACGCGTGGAACCGGAGATCATCCGCTGGAGGAAGTCTGCGCCGGCCATCCAAACCCTGCAAACCAAGAGCGACCTGCTCGAGAACGGGACTGTCCCTTCCGAAAATGTTCAAACATCCCTGAAGAAGGCCATGCACCAGTATCTGCCGGGGATGAGCGATAGCCGTCTGCGCTACCTGCATCCGCGTCCCGAAACGCCTGCTGAGACTGCGGGATCCCGCGGGAAAAAGGGACGAGGCGCACCGCGTTCACCGGCTTGGGTGGTGGCGCTGGATAGAAAATATGAAGCCCACGGGCAATCGCTCACCCAATATGCCAAGATCAGCGTGGATTCCTCCGGGCGGGTGATCAAGGTTACGGTATCGCATTAAATAACGACAGGGGAGAAAAAAGTGGGATCGAAAATGAAAAACCCTTGAGGTCTAGAAGCTTTCGAGGATTTTTTCTCGCCATTTTACAGGAAGAGAAACAATCGCCATCCACTGCTATTCATATTGAAGGGTTTTCAGGCTTTGATCGACAATCGAGTCCTGTTCCCTATTCAGTTCTGCAATACGAAGATAAACCGATTGAATTTGAAATCCCCGTTTTTGGAAAAAATAAACAGCCAACTGTAGATTCTGCCCCTGACTTGAAATAACGATCACCACTTTGTAAGCATCCAGCCCCGCGTCATTGAGAAACTTGCCTTGCGAGAGTATTTTTACCCCGCCTCCCGGTGATAATGAATCGAGCAATTCCTTGGCGGCTTCCGCGGCCGATAGATCCGATTGCTCGACATTGAAGACAAGCGTGCAGGCTACACCGCCTGTTTGCATCGGTCCGTTCCAGGACGTCAGACTGGATTTCGAGGCCGGCACTTTTTTCCATCCCAGTGGAGGAACGTATGAAAATTTTGTTTTTCCGGCAGATTCGGTAAAACGATTCGGTTGCAAATCCGAAGGCCCAGTCCGCGTCAAGGTCCGTAAATTCGGCGCCGGCGGAGTTCCCGAACCTTCTGCGGCTGTTTCGATAAACAGTGGGGTATCGGTCGGGCGAAGAGTTTTTGTTTTGGTTCGCGTTTGAGTAAGCGTGATGCTTGGGGTCCGCGTCCGTGTCGGCCGGCGCGTATCGGTGTTGGTTGCCGTCGGGGTGAACATCGTCGCCGTGGCCGTCTCCATGACCGCAGTCCGGGTGGAAAAATAGCCTGCAATCGGGTTGGTGTAGGCGATGGATGCAAGAAAAAGCAAGAACGCTACGCCGAGAACGGCTTTCTTCGAACTCATGGGTCCTCCTTGGGATAATATTGATAATTGGGATTCGTTTTGATGATTGCCGTGTGCCTTAAAAAAGCAAAATCCCCCGCTCATTGATAAATAATATTCTCGTTTATTTTTCCTGTCAAAGAAACTAGGCATAAATTTTTATTTCCCGCTCACACAGGTTATCTCCGTGGGTGGGACCAATTCGTCAGCGGTCGTCCGGAAAATCCGTACCCGGAGATCAAGCCATATTCACAAAAAGACCGGCGCATCGGCCGGAAAAAGCTTGTTATGGCATATAAATTGCATCTAGTTCGGTCAGGAATACTGCCATGATGACTATGAAGGCTCCCGCCGGTTTAGGCATTCACTACTTTTCCGACGACCGCCATTTCCGGTTAAAGGACTTGGATCTTTGGGTCCCCGAACTGCAATCACTTGGATTCCGCTGGTTGGTCCTCTCCGGATCGCTTTCCTGCGCCATCCCGGAGGCCTTCCTTAAGAGATTGGTGGATGCAGAGATCGAACCCGTCCTGCTCCTGGACCGCGACCCTATCACCGCGCCGTCGGAAATTCTGCCGTGGATGCTCCGCTCCTACCGCCGTGCGGGCGTACGTTTCATCGCACCCTTCGCCCCACCCAACGCCGATACTTCTTGGCCGGGTGCGGATTGGCAGAACGCTTCGCCGGTGGATCAGTTCCTGCAGATATTTCCTCCCGTCGCGGAAGCGATCCTCGCTGAAGGCATGACACCCGTTCTCCCGATGTTGGATCCCAACGGAAGCTATTGGAGTCCGGCATACCTTGAGGCATTCCTTGCAGGCTTGGATCGTTGCGGCAAGGGCGACCTGGCCCGCAAGCTGGCGCTGGCAGTAAGTTTCTCGGCCTACAACCGACCACTGGATTGGGGAGCAGGCGGTCCGAGCCGCTGGCCGAACGTTCAACCGTATCTGACACCGCCCGATTCCCAGGATCACCTCGGATTCCAGGGTTATCTCTGGGTGGATGATATCGTCCGCCGAACGCTGGGCGAAAGCCTTCCGATGATCGGTCTGAAAGCCGGAGCGACGGTCGGGGATCTGATGGATCCGCAATATCCGCCGGTGGATCCGATCCGCCAGGCCGACGTCAACCTGCAGGTCGCTCAGATCGCCGCCGGGTCGCGGTTTTCCGCGCCGGTTCTGTGCCTGTGCTACTGGGTGATGGCTGCCGACGAAGGCGATCCGACGGCATCCGAAGCCTGGTATCGGAATGACGGATCCACGCTGCCCATCGTCGATTCGCTCAAACGCAGGTCCCTCTCAAAGAATCTGCAACACGCTCCGGTCATTCAAAAATCTCTGCGCCATTACCTGCTCCTGCCGCAGAATCCGGTTTCGATTTCCGGGCACGCCTGGGAATCAGTTCGCAATTATCTGCTGGCCTTCCAACCCGTCTGCGGCTTCTCGATCGACGAAGCCTGCCAGGCGGAGAAGGTGACCATCCTCGGCGACCTTCCTTCCACGATCACCGCCCTGCGGTTGCGGGATTGCGGGTGTCGCGTAGAATATCTCGCCGCTGAACGTCTCTAAAAGGAGAACGCGATGTTATATCCAAACCTCCCCGAGGTCTCCGAAAATGAAACTTTTTCCCGCCCCAAGACGGTGATTAAAGTTGTCGGCTTGGGCGGGGGCGGCTCCAACGCCGTCAACCGGATGATCGAGCTCGGTGTCGGCGGCGTGGAATTCATCGCCTGCAATACCGACCATCAGGCCCTGAGCAGCTCGCTGGCAAAATGCCAGGTGGCGCTCGGTACGCGCACCACGCGCGGGTTGGGAGCCGGCGGCGATCCGTCCATCGGGCGCGCCGCTGCGGAAGAAAGTTCGCGCGAACTGGCGGAGGCGATGCAGGGCGCGGACATGGTGTTCCTCACCGCGGGTATGGGCGGCGGCACCGGCACCGGGGCGATCCCCATCGCCGCGGAGATCGCACGGGCCCAGGGGGCGATCGTGGTGGCCATCGTCACCCTTCCCTTCTCGTTTGAAGGCAAGCGGCGCATGCAGGCCGCGCAGGATGGGATCGAAAGCATGCATCCGTTCTGCAATACGCTGATCACCATCCCCAACGACCGGCTGCTCGATGTGGCGCCCAAGCAAACCACGTTCGACGTTGCGCTACGACTGGCCGACGACGTGCTGCGCCAGGGGGTCCAGGCGATCGCCGAACTGATCACGCGGCCGGGTCTGGTGAATGTCGATTTCTCGCACGTCCGCTCGCTGATGCAGCTGGCGGGCGGCGCCTGCCTCGCGGTTGGCCACGGCACCGGACCCGATAAGGCGATCCAGGCGGTGCGCTCGGCGCTGCACAACCCGATGCTGGAAATCGGTTCGCTCGAATCCGCCGCCGGGTTGCTGGTTCACTTCACCGGCGGTGAAGATTTGGAGCTGGCCGAATTGCACCGCGCGATGCAGGAAGTATCGGCGGGCGCGACGAACGCGGAAGTTTTCTTCGGCGCGGCGATCGATCCGTCGATGAAGGGCCGGGTCCAGGTGATCATCGTCGCCACCGGCGTGGGCGGACAACCGCTGGGGAGCGTGATCGCCGGCGCGTCACACATCCTGCTGAAACACACCGCTCCGGACGCAGCCCAAAATACATCCGTCGCCGCGCCCTTCTCGCGGCTGGCGGTGGGCTCCTCCGCCCAGCCCGCGCCCATTCTGCGCAAACCGATTGCGTCCACCCAGCCGCCGGCGCGCATTCCCGCGGTTGCGCGATCCGTCACCGCGGCATCTGTTTCCTCCGTGGAATCACCGGAAGGAGATTCATCCCCCGCCGCCCGGAACCTGACGATTCCATCGGCCATCACCGAGGAGGATGATCTGAATGCGGTTTACTCCATGGAGGAATTGGAGATCCCGGCATTTCTGCGGCGGCGAATGCATCCGCAGGAAACCCAATCCGCGTCCCGCGCTTTTCACGGTGTCGGATAACCGCGATTTCCTTTCCGGAGGCGAGCATGGCGATCGATTCTTCCACCGTTGAAAAAATCAATCAGCGCGTGTACCGCGAGTATCCCGAGATGCGCGGCGCGCGGCCGTCGATCACCCCGAGCGGCAAAGGCTACACGCTGGTCTACAAGGCCACGGCGCAGACGCCCGCCGGCCCGATCGCGCGCGTCGTGCGCGTCGTGACGGACGAGCGCGGCAAAGTGAATCGCCTGAGCACTTCCAAGTAGGAGCGGGCTATGTATATCATCAAGAAATTCTCCCTCCTGACCGCGCTGCGAACGCTGCAGGCCGTGGAACAAATGCTGGATGGGCTGATCCTTGCCCGGCCCTACCTGCCTTTCGCAGCACTGAGCCTCGTCGGCGGATTTATCATCGGAATCGCGATCACGCGCATTTAGCAACTATTCCGGGGTCATCTTACAGACGAATAAACCCTTAGGGTCTTGCAGACCCTAAGGGTTTTCGATTTTATATCTTTCGCTCCATCGCAAGCGGATAAAATAATCCTGAGGATTTATTCCGATTCGCGATCCGCAATCGGCACTATAATCTTCTCATGCCGGATGAAATCCACCGTTACGACAAATCCACCGTCGAGGGCGCGCAGGACGTGCTTTCCGGGCGAAGCCGGAAAAGCTTTTTGCTTCGGCTGCTGCCTTTCCTGGGACCGGCGTTCATTGCCAGCGTGGCGTACATGGATCCGGGCAACTTTGCCGCCAACCTGCAGGGGGGCGCGCAGTTTGGGTACACGCTGCTCTGGGTTGTGGTCGCCAGCGACCTGGTGGGAATCGTGATCCAGACCCTCTCGGCCAAACTCGGGATCGCTACCGGGAGGAACCTGGCCGAGCTTTGCCGTGACACATTCCCGCGGCCGGTGGTCGTTTCGCTGTGGGTGCTGATGGAGCTCGTCGCGATGGCAACCGACTTGGCGGAGTTCATCGGCGCCGCGGTCGGGTTCAACCTGCTACTCAGCATCCCGCTCTGGCTGGCCGGGTTGTTGACAGCCGCCGTCACGATTGTCATCCTCGGTTTGGAGCGCTTCGGCTTCCGGCCGTTGGAAGCGGTGATCACCGCATTCGTGGGTGTGATTTCGGTTTGCTACCTGATCGAAACGGTCCTGGACCGGCCGGATTGGGGGAATGTGTTGCTGCATGCCGTGAAGCCGGAGCTTGCCGGCCCCGAGAGCGTGCTGCTCGCAGCGGGGATCCTCGGCGCAACCGTGATGCCTCACGCAATCTTCCTGCACTCGGCGCTCACCCAGGGGCGGATCTCCGTCCGTGAGCCGGCCCAGCTTCGCCGGTTGTATCGCTACGAACACTTCGACGTGCTGATTGCGATGGGGATGGCGGGTCTTATCAACGCGGCGATGCTGATCATGGCCGCCTCAACTTTCCACCGCGCCGGTATGACCAGCGTCGGGACGCTGGCCGAGGCGCACCATACTCTCGAACCTCTGCTGGGACCGGCTGCCAGCCTGATCTTCGGGCTCTCACTTCTAGCCTCCGGGCTTTCTTCCGCGTCGGTTGGGACGATGGCCGGCCAGATCATCATGCAGGGTTTTCTGCACCGGCAGATTTCCCCCTGGATCCGCCGTCTGGTGACGATGGTTCCTTCGATGATCGTTCTCTTCGCCGGATGGGAGCCGACCCGCGTTCTGGTTATCAGCCAGGTCGCGCTCAGCTTCGGCCTTCCGTTTGCCATCCTGCCGCTGGCGTACTTCACCTCAAAGGCTTCGCTCATGGGCGAACTGGTCAACCGCCGCGTCACCACGCTTGCCACTTGGGCGGTGACGGCGATGATCATCGCGTTGAATCTGTATTTGTTATACGCAACCTTCTTGGGAGGACGACTATGACCATCCGCTGTCTCTTTCTCCCCTTGGACGGTTCGGATCTGGCGGAGAGCGCTCTGCCGGCGGGTCTGTATTTCGCGCAATTGTTCGGCGCATCGATCACGCTTTTTCATGTCATCGAAAAAAACGCCCCCGACCATGTCCACACCTCGCGCCATTTGACCAGCGCCGGGGAAGCCGAAATTTACCTCAAGGACACCGTCGCGCGGTACATTCCTGCAGGTGTTACTGTGGAGCAGCATGTGCATTCCTCAGCCGCCCGTGACGTGGCCCGCAGCATCGTCGAGCATGCCGCGGAACTGCAGCCGGACCTGATCATCCTGTGCGCGCACGGATACGGCGGTGCGCGCGACTGGCTGATCGGGAACATCGCCCAGCAGGTGATCTCCCATGGTTCGACGCCCGTCTTGCTTTTGCATCCGCATCAGCCGCCTCAGCCGGGGGAAGTCTTCGCCTGCCGGTCGATCCTCCTGCCGATGGACGGGGTTCCGGAACACGAACGCAGCGCGGCGTTGGCCGAGGAGATCGCAGTGCGAAGCGGCGCCACGATGCATCTGGCGACGGTCGTTCCGACGCCGGATACGCTCAGCGGCGAACGGGCGGCCACCGGACGACTGCTGCCGGTCGCGACGGCGGCGGCTTTGGACTTGGCGGAGGAAGGCGCCGGGAAATACCTGGCGGACCAATGCGAGCGGCTGAAAGGCATGGGGTTGAACGCCGGTGCGCAGGTGCTGCGCGGCGATCCGGCGGCCGAATTGGCCAATCTGGCTCGCGGCCGAAAGGATGATATGATCGTGCTCGGAACCCACGGGAAAGCGGGATCCTCCGCCTTTTGGAATCGCAGCGTGACGGCGAGGGTTCTCGGAAAGATCGATACACCGGCACTGCTGATACCGGTGCGATAAAGGGTTTTTTCTGTCAGTTTTGCGGATGCCCAGCGCCATCCGTCAGTACCGCGTGCGGTAAATGCGGTGTTCATAGGGCCTGGAATACAAAGGCACGGGGAGGAGAGCCATGTTCAATCAGATTGTCGGATATGTATTTTGTTTCGCAACAGGAATATTATTCAATATGAGTTTCCTTCACCTTTTTGATTTCTATGAAACCCAAAACCATGCAATGATTGCCAAAACCAAAAGGCCGTATTTAGCCAGCAAACTCTGGGGAGTTTTTCTACTTGCCGTCGGTGCAATTCTGATGGCGTTGGTAAAATTCAATCTTGGATATAATCCAGATACGATGTCTTTATTACTTGGCTTCTGTTTTTGGGCGATCCTGCTTGGAATCACCACGAAGCGGTACGATCCGGCGTAGAAGTAGGCTGCCAAGCATAAGTCAATCATATTTCGATACATCCGCCAAATCTCAAGTTTGATCGATAAGGATCTGCTTTACGATATCCGATATCAAATACTTTAAAATATCAACCACAAAGGTCGTTAATAACCAGGCTTCGTATCCTTTCTTCTTTTCTCCATGCAAGGAGATAGAAAGAACAATAATAAAGCGGTTGAAACGGAGTATTGTCGAAATTGGGAATTGGCAACCGATCGTCGTTCGATCTGGAAGCCTGTAGAGTATTACGGGAAAACATCGCTTTACGGCGTATCTGGACTTGGCTCGGGAACAAAAATCGGATATTAATGAGTAGCTTTTATCTGCAATTATTATTAACTGCGATGAGGGGATGGCGGTGACAATTGCCTTGTGCGTGCTATATAAAAATATTTAGGCCAGGGAGAAATTTCCCGAGAAAATTGAGTTGCCCAAGAAATAATAGTATACCCACTCCGGCCAGGAATATCCCCGAGGCAATGGTGACAATCTGCGTCACCTTTGCCATGCGCCTCATCCATCGTCCCACCCGATCCATGGCCAGCGCGGTGATGATGAAAGGCAGTCCAAATCCCAAAGAATATAATTCCAGAAGTAAGATGCCCCTTGTCATCGATGCTCCGGTTCCTGCGAGGGTAAGCACGATACCGAGCGTAGGTCCAATGCACGGAGTCCACCCGACGGAGAAAAACACGCCCATTAAGAGGGAAGAAATGTAACCAAGCCTGGGGATCGGGTCGGCATGTTTGCGGATTTCAAACCCCAGGAACGGTATCTGCAATAGGCCTGACATTTGCAGCCCAAAAATAATAATGAGTATCCCGCCAATGCGGGAAATCCATCCTTTGTAGGCAAACAGGGAATGTCCGATACCCGAAGCGCTGGCGCCAAGGGTGATGAATACGATGGTGAATCCTGCGACAAATGCAATGCCATGGAAGAAGACTTGCCAACGGCTTGCTTGTCCAATTTCCTGGCCGCTCGAACGCGCCGCCAGGTAGGTAAGATATCCGGGCAATATCGGCAATACACACGGCGACAAGAAAGAAACAATCCCGGCTAAAAAGACAAGCCCAAGGGATACGTTCACAGCGGTCGCAAAAATCGGCGCGGGCATCCCGGGAAGCGATTCTTGGGTTTATTTTTTGGCGGCCAGCAGCGGATCGATCAGATTCACGAAATACGCCAAGGACTGTGGACCTATCACCAGCGGGTTATTCACTAGAAAGAAGGGCACAGCATTGAAGCCGTAGCTGAAAGCTTCCTCCTGTTCGGCATTCACCCGATCTCGATAGCGACGTGAGCTTACGCATTGATTGAATTGACTCATATTCAGGCCAATTTTAACCGCGTACGCTTTAAGATCACTCGCTTCAATAGTCCTATCATTATCGTAGACGGCATTGTGAAATTCCCAAAACTTGCCTTGTTCGTTCGCACACTGCCCGGCTTCCGCAGCCTTGGGTGAGAGTATGGTAACGACAGGGTAATCCCTCCAAACGAAACGAATTTGATCTCCATATACGGTGCGCAACTGGTCGAGTATATCCACCTTATATCAGTACCAGCAGGCAGGACAGCCAAAATCGGCATATTCAATAATGGTGACCGGAGCATTCTGCGGACCAAGAACAGGGGCGGCATCCATTGGCGCAGGATTCGTTGTTGTCGAGGTCCGAATACTCCCTGGCGCTCCCGCTTGTTTGATATTAAGGCGTGGTAAAACGATCAGCGCACCAAGGATGAGTAGCCCTGAAACAGTGACACTGGAGATTAACCACTTTCGAATGGCACTTCGCCTTTTGCTTGCGAGTTCTGTTTGTGATCCCCGATTTATTTTCATCGTATCCTCTTCCTTATGGTATCTACAGCAGCCATAATCACCCGGCCGAAATATGACCGTAGAGCGGAGTCGAATGCGCAGGCAGGTAACATGTTAAAAGCGGTGGCAACTGCTACATTCAGCTAACACGACATCCTAATGATAATCCTATTTGTTCTGTAATCCGCTGAAGCGATCATATAATTCCACAGCTTGCACCATCGCGAGTGCTCGTGGAAACCTCAATCCGCCTGCACCTCAAACAAATATTTAGCAGAGATACGTACATTCATTTGCCGAGATACGCTCATCCTACGGAATATTATCGTATCACCAATTTTGCCATTCCATTTTATGAAGGGCGGCGCCTGCTCGTAGAACCAGTTCCAGCGGAAAGGATCTGCATCAGCAATGTTTTCCGGCACCTTTGCCTTTAACATTCGTCTGCCCGACTACTACCACCTGAGTTCGGTAAAGTTTCTTACCGGGCCGCGAGAAATTCCTACAGCGACGAAAGTAAAAAGGGTGGAATCACGATCGAATAAATCCGGAGCACGTCTGCAATCGCTTTTTTCGATATTCGCGGCCACTTTTCCCTCTGATGCCATGGCTTCGGTTTACAGAACGCAAATCCCATATTTACTCCGGCTGGGTTGTGATCTTTACTATCTCGCGGATGACCGAGTTGGTCGTCATCTGAGTGCGTTGCGCAAATCGATGACCCCAAAGCGTTTCCATGATGCGTCCCCAGGGTCGGATCCCTTTCGACCAATTCATGTTTCCCGCCGTTCATCGAAAAATCCAGCTGTGAGGCGGAATTAATTCGTCGTATGATACCATTTCAGCGGATACCGATCCCCATGCCCCTAGCCTGCATCTACGACCAGTCTTTCGCATACATCCAATCCTTTCTGCAAGAAATGAAGGAACCGGCTTTCCGCGCCAAACAGATCTGGCGGAATCTTTATCGTGTTCTGGAGGAGGATCCGCGCCGCATGACGGACCTGCCGTCCGCCTTCCGGGACGAACTCGGGCAGAGATTTGATTTCCACCCGCTGCGCCTGGACGTGCAGGTCGCCTCCGCCGACCGCAAGACGCGAAAGTTCCTCTTTCTGTTTGCGGACGGATCGCCGGTGGAAACCGTGCTGATGCTCTACGACCGGCGTCAAACCGGATGCCTTTCCACGCAATCGGGATGCGCCATCGGATGCCGGTTCTGCGCCACCGGACAGATGGGGTTCCGCCGGTCGCTGACCGCCGGCGAAATCACGGCCCAGGCGTTGTACCTGGCGCGCATTCTGCGCGCCGAGGGCAAGACGCTTACCAACCTCGTGCTGATGGGGATGGGCGAGCCTTTCCTCAACTTTGATGCCACGCTCGCAGCCATCGCGCGACTCACCGATCCGGAGGGTTTCGGCTTCGGCGCCCGCCGCATCACCGTCTCCACCGTCGGGATCATCCCCGGCATCGAACGCTTCACCCGGGAACACAGCCAGGTGAACCTCGCGCTTTCGCTGCACGCCGCCGACGACGACCTGCGCGACCGGCTGGTGCCGATTAACCGCACCTACCCGTTGGCGGATTTATTCCAGGCCTGCGATGGTTACATCCAACAGACGAATCGCCGGCTCTCCCTGGAGTGGGCGCTTATCGACGGGGTGAATGATTCCCCCGCCCAGGCCCGCCGTCTGGCCGTGCGGATCCGCAAATCGCTTTTCAAACCGCTTGTGCATGTCAATTTGATCCCGCTCAACCGGACCCGAAAATTTGACGGCGCCCCTTCTCAGACTGAACGCGTTGCCGCGTTTCGCGCCGTCCTGGAAGAAGAAGGGCTGGCGTGCACTGAGCGGGTGCCGCGGGGCGTGGATATTGCCGCCGGGTGCGGGCAACTTGCGGGGCTAAAAGCGGATTTAGCAAGCGTGGATCAGCGAAAAATAAACGACGCCTAGAAAATTTTACTGGTGTTCGAGTAGGCCGCCGTACTTTGGCAGCCGTATCGAGACCATGTATACCGGCTCATGGATAAATAAAATATCTCATTCGCAGAAGGGGGAAGATCATGGCTTGGATGTATATCCTGAAATGCGCTGATGGATCGTTCTATGTTCGCCCCACAATAAAGTTGGAATCCCGTTTATTTCAACACCAGCAAGGAACAGGTGCAATCTATACTTCTCAACGACTTCCGGTCGAGTTGGTATATTGTGAAGAATACCAGAACGTCGCGGAAGCCTTTGCCAGGGAGAAACAAGTTCAGAATTGGAGCCACGCAAAACGTGAAGCATTGGTCCAAAGATCTTTCCAGAAATTGTCCGGGTTATCAAATAAGAAATTCAAAAATAATGAACTACCGCGCGGCAAGCCGCGCGGTATCACAGATCGCAACACCCAAGAACATGCGCAGAAAGCTGCGGGGTATTCCTCATCCCGCAACAGCGGGATAAATAATCCAAGAACAATTGAAGACCAGGATGCTTCGGTCTCGATACGGACCTCGCTTCGCTCGGTCCTACTCGACCACCTTTTAAAACAATATGAATTATGACGCCCCCCGGTTAACCCGGGGAGCGTGTTCGTTTACATTATTTATTACTCCCCCGCAAACACCATAACCCGGTTGTTGTCGGTATCCGTGATATATAGCCTTCCTTTAGAATCGACCGCGACGCCCGAGGGCAGCGCAAAGGAGGAGCTGTCCTTGCCGAAGGCGCCGAACGTGAAGAGGAAATTGCCCTCGGCGTCGAATACCAGCACCCGCGCATTGCCCGGGTCGGTGACCCACACACGCCCGTCGCCCGAGACGGCCAGATACGGTTTCATGTCGGTGGATTGGCCCTCCCATCCGGCGATCGGCCATTCCTTTTGATATTTCCACGTGCCATTAACCTCCTGGAATACCTGCACGCGCTGGTTCCAGGTGTCGGCCACATAAAGCCTGCCGTCCGGGCCGATCGCCACGCCCACCGGCTCATCAAATTGTCCGGATTCAAACCCGGCCTCGCCGATCTTATCGAGGAATTTCCCCTCCGAATCGTAAATCACGATCCGCTTGTTCCCGGTGTCGGCGACAAACACCCGGCCCTGGCTGTCCACTGCCACCGCCCGCGGACCGTAAAGCGCGTAATTCGGATCGGCGCTCGAGGAGGATCCCCAAGTTTTAAGGAAGTTGCCATTGGCATCGAATTTCTGGATGCGGTAGTTCCAGGTGTCGGCGACGTATACCGATCCGTCGGGACCGACCGCAACACCCCACGGTTCGTTGAACAGCCCGGCCGCAGCCTGCGAGGAATCCGTCCCGCTGAATCCTCCCCAGAAATTAATCAGATTCCCAACCGGATCGAAATGTTGGACGCGGTGGTTGTTCGTGTCGACCACATAGATCGATCCGTCCGGCGCGGCGGCGATCCCGCGCGGCCGTTGCAGCGATCCAGGGTCGGTACCGGCCTGGCTCCAGATCTCTGATGCCGCGACGCTGCGTACCGCGCCCGCGTACGGGTCGACCGCGACCGGCGGGGAAAAGGCTTCCGAGCCGTATTGCCACAGCTGCGCGGCGATATCCTTGCGCACGTACAGCCGCATGCGTTCCCCGCTGGGCCATCCGGATAGCGTCAGGTTTTCGCCCGTAAGCTTCGCGTACGCCGAGTAATCCCGGTTCCACCAGATGTCCCACAGCGCAGTCCAGTATTGGGGACGAACCAGCGCGTACTGGATCCGGTTCCAGGTCAGGTTGAAATAGTCCATCATCGGCCACCATAGGCGCATGTAGGTGAACGCGTAATGGGTTTTGGAGAGCAGCCTGTCCGCCTGCGGCCAGTACATGTCCGCGACGATCACTACCGGATCGTCGACGTACGATCGGTCGAGCGTCTCACCGTAATTGACGGCATTGGGATAATCCCGCAAATACCAGTTCATCAGCCATCCGGAACGGGTATCGTACGGGACCACGATATTCAGGTCGTCATGCGTTTCGCGGGAGATCTCCTCGATTTGGGAAAGCGCGGTCTTCACACCGGACGCGGAGTGGGCATACACGAGAAACTCCGTTGCGTCGTTGTAATTGATGTAGCTGGCCATCCATGCCGTGCGCGCGGTAAGCAACGCCAGGACGACAACGATTCCCAGGTAGGCGATCCGGACAAATCCGCCGGGAAGGATTCCCCTCCACAGCCACACCAACAGGGAAATGCTCGCCGTCGCGACGATGAAGTAGGAAACGAAATTCCCCGTGGCGGCAAGCTGATCGAGCGTGTTTCCAGAGAAGGGGCGAACCGAGCCGGCCAGAGTAGTCAATGTCTGAACCGATGCGATCACCGCGGAAGGCAACACCAGGAGCCCAATCCAGCGCGGAGAGGTCAGCAGCCAGGTCCAATCGATTTTTTCGATCACCTTTCCGATCACCCAGCCGCCCAGAAGGATCATCGGCAGCGTGATATGCACCGTCAGCCAGGGCATTTTTTCTCCCGCCAGAGTGAACGCAACCAGCGCGCCCACGCACCAGTAGGCGAACATCCACGGAACCGGCGATGCAATTATGGAATGCCAGATTGTCTCCTTCCTGGATTCGGGCTCCGCTACGCCGGTTTGAGGCGACGGTTCTTTGTTTTCCGGTGGGACTTGTTTCTTTCGCAACCCCCAGGCTACAAACGGTGAGGAAATCAGGAGAAACGCCGGCAGATATTCATAGACGGGAATTTGCAGAAGAATGTAGTAGTACCAGGGCTGGGTACCGCGATGCACCTCCTGCTGGGCCATCCAGTAATTCACCGAGCCGACCAGACCGACAATCACCCCGGCGAAGTTTGTCAGCGCAACGGAGAAGAGTGCGAAATAAATCCCGAAGAATATCCCTGCACAGATCAGCCAGAGTTTTCTATTCCAGAATAAACCGATCACAATCGCCGGAACGATCACCGCCAGGAGACATGCCAGAGACTCAAAAATGTACATGGTATCGCGGATCTTTGCGTATGGGTCCCCGTCGAACGGATTGAGGTTGAACAGTGCCATGGGGAACGCGGCCAGTTGGGGCAGCAGGGTGGTCCCCATCACCACCAGAATGTCGACCACGGGCAAGGTTTCCCGCAGGACGGGCAACGGAAACTCGGAGAGCAACGTCCAAATGGCGGCACCCAACGCCAAAACGCCAAGGATCAGCAAGGCCAATCCGATCTGAACGATCGGGCTGGTAATCAGCATTGCGGTGTGGGTCATCATATCCGGAGGGGTCACCACCCCGGATGCCTTCGCTTGTTGGATCAGGTCTGCGCGTCCCGCAACGAATAGGGCGGCCGCGCCCGCCGCAAGTGCGACGGCCAGGAACGAGAAGAACAGATACCGCCCGCGCCGGTCGGAATTCTCCCAATGCTGCAAAATCAATTGCAGTTGGAGCAATCCGGCCAGAAAGACAATCGCCAGCACAGCGTAAATGTACGCAGTTTCTTTGGTGGCATAGTGCAGCGCCGTAGCGGCCGCCAGCAGGTACAGCCAGCGGGGCTGCCGGCTTTCCAAATAGCGGCCGACGGCGTAGAACATCAGCAGCCCCCAGACCACGACGAACGATTCGTTGCGAACGTAGCGCGAGTAGTACAGCATGTAGGGCGAGATCGCCATAAGCGCCCCTGCCGCCAGCGCACCGACCCTGCCCAACCAGCGCCGGAAGAAATACAGGATCATCACCGCCGCCACGCCGAATAGCGCGGCGGGAACCCGCGCGGAAAAATCGTCCGCGCCGAACATCGCGTACGACCCGGTTAAGAGCAAGATCTGAAACGGGCCGTGGGTCATCGGGTTGGGCGTGTATCCCCTTCCCTGATAGAGGTACCAGGCCAGTTGTGTGTGCTGACTCTCGTCGTGGCTCATCACGCGCGTATCGAGCATCGCAAACCGCGTGCCGATCGCGACGACGCACAACACGGTCCACAGCAGATGCTCCCAGCGGATCGGGAATCCGCGGATCACCGTACGGTCCAGCCAAGACGAAGTGGGGAATTGTTGTTCCATCGATTTATCCTTTGGGAGCGCGTCGCCCCGATTTTCGGTACGGTGTAAATCGGTTTTTCCCTGCGGGTTTCCAGGAAGGCTGCTTGGCGCCTTCTGTTTGGCGGGATGCACCCTCCGCGGGAATTTGTTTGCCTTTATTTCGGTCGGGGGGGAACCGTTTTTTATCCGGGGGTTTTCGTTGCGCCGACTTCGCTCCGAGACCGGCTCTGGAGGCAAGTTCCGCGGGTATGCGTCGGCTTGCGTTTCGGTCGGACGGAAAACGTTTTTTCCACGCGTGTTTCCGAGGAGCAGATACCGTCCCGGAACCGCGCAGTGACGTAATTTCCGCCGGAGTTAATTCGCGATACTGCCCGGGCCGGAGGCCACCCAGCGTCAGGCTGCCGATTTTTCGGCGGATGATCCGCACGACCGGCAGCCCGATGCACCGGCCGATCTCCCGCAACTCGTGCTTGCGTCCTTCGTGCATCACCACGCGCAGCCAGGCGCCGCGTCCTTCCGGGGATTCCACCACAACCTCCATCGGTGACGTGCGCACACCCTCTTCGAGCACGACACCCCTGCGCCAGATCTCCAACTGCTCCTCGGATGGCCGCCGAGCCACCAGCACGCGATACTCCTTCTCCACCTCGAACCGCGGATGGGAAATGCGCTGGGCCAGCGCGCCGTCGTTGGTTAGCAAAATCAATCCTTCGCTGTCTTTGTCCAGTCGCCCGACGGGGAAGAACCGGCCTTTGACGGGAAGCAGATCGCGGACGGTTGCGCGGTTCCCCTGCGGTGCGAGCGAGGAAACCACCCCGCGCGGTTTGTGCAATGCAAAGGTTTGCAACGGCGCGGCGGTCTGGAGGACCGAACCGTCCACCGTGATTTTATCGGCCGCCGGATCGGCGCTCATTCCCAAAGTGGCGGTTCGTCCATTGACTTGCACCCGGCCCGTCTCGATCAGTTGCTCGCAACTGCGGCGGGAACCCAAACCCGCCGCGGCCAGCAGTTTTTGCAACCGCTCGGTCGCCATTGGAATCACTCCTTCAGTATCGGCGCCGCAGGCGCGCCGGAGTCGGCGGGAATTTCCTTCAACGGCTCTTCTAAATCCAGCGCGGGCAATTCCGCTGTCGACCCCAGTCCGAAATGTCTCAGAAAATCCGCGGTCGTGACGTAAAGGATCGGCCGGCCCGGTCCTTCGGTGCGGCCTATCTCCTCGACCAATCCTTTGGCCATCAGGTTCTCCAGCACGCTTTCGGTGTTCACCCCACGGACCGAATCGATCTGGGGGCGGGTAAGCGGCTGTCGGTAAGCCAAGATCGCCAGGGTTTCCAGCGCAGCCCGGCTCAAACCGATGGTATGTTCCATGCCGAGGAATTTTTCCACCGTACGGGCGGCGCGCGGAGAGGTGGTGATATGGACCCGGTCTCCCATGCGCAGGATCTTCAACCCGCGGGTGCGGTATTCCCGATCCAGGGATTCCAGCGCATCTTCCACCGCGCGATCGTCGGTATCCAGGGCGGAAGCCAGGATGGGGACCGGCACCGGCTCGGCGGCTACAAAAAGAATGCTTTCAACGCGCGCCGCTATGGATAACGGTTGCTCGTCGATGTGATTCGTCATGCTATAATCTTCCTCGGAATGGAGAAGTTCGCTTTTCTCAAGGCGGTGCTCCGTGAATGCATCTTTCCGTAAGGTCTTCCCGCCGGTTTTTGGTGCAGTCGGCATGGTCCTGGCGGCCTTGGCCTGTACGGTCTACCTCGGCGGGCCCGAACCGCCCGGACCGGAAATCACCCCGGTAGGTGACGCACAATCAATACAGAAAACCTGGTCCGATTCCGTCGCGCTGTCGCCGGATAAGACCGTTGTCGTTGTGTTTTCGGAAGCTGAATTGACCGCCTACCTGCAGCAAAAACTCGAGGCCAATCCCAACAACGGCTTCCATTCGGCGCAGGTATTTTTACGCGACGGACGAATCCAGATTTATGGGATCTTATCCGTCAGCGACGCCACCGCTTCCGCGATCCTGCGCTTGCGCCCGGATGTGACCGACCAGGGAAAAATAAATTTCGTGCTCGAGCAGGCTCAGGTCGGACCGTTGAATTTGCCCGCCGGCCTGCTCTCGGCTGTTTCGGACGTTTTGACCGAAGCATTCACCGGCCAGGTCGGATCGATCGCCACCGGTTTCCTCGTTCAGGAGGTTCTCGTCGGAGATGGACAGATCGCGATCCGCGGAATCCTGCGCTGAATTTCGCCGGAACCTATCGGCCCCATCTTCCTTCCGCATGTCCCGAAAGATTATACCAGCGCCTTCACCCCGCCCGCCCGCACGAAAAAACCTCCGGGGCAATCGATTTCCGCATATATCAGCCGCGCTCGTCCTGTTTTCCTTTCTGCTCGCAGGGTGCGCTTCGCCCCAGGTGCGCGCGCCCGATGTCACCGTGAGCCTGATCGCCGACAGCGAGCGCAGCGACCTGCGCATCGCGCCGGGCACGACGGTGGCGAGCGTCCTGGCCCAGGCCGGGATCACGCTTGGTGCGCTGGACCGGGTGACCCCGCCGTTGTATTCGCTCCTCGCGGACGGAACCACCATCCGGGTCATCCGGGTAAAGGAATCCTTCGAAGTCCAACAGGTGACGATTCCCTTCGAACGCCGCATCGTCCGCAACGAAGCCCTTCCGCCCGACGAGACCCGGCTGGTGCAGGCCGGGCAGAACGGCACGCAGGAAATCACCTATCGGATCCTGTCCGAAGACGGCGTGGAAACCTCCCGCACGCCGCTCCGCACAACCATCCTCAAGGATTCAATCCCCGAGATTCTCATGATCGGGGCAACCGCTTCCTTCCATACCGTCGCGCTGCGCGGGTCGCTTGTCTATGTGGATTCGGGCAACGCTTGGATTCTTTCCCGGGATTCGAGCAACCGTTACCCGCTGGCGGCTTCCGGCGATCTGGACTCGCGGATCTTCTCGCTTTCGCCGGACGGGCAATGGCTACTGTTCTCCCGTAATCAGGAAGGGCAGATCAACGCGTTATACGTAGTCGCGGTCCTCGGGGGCGATCCGCCCTTCCCATTGGCGGTGTCCAACGTGGTGCACTTCGCCGGCTGGTCGCCCGCCGATAAACGCACCATCGCCTATTCCACCGTCCAACCGATATCGGCTGCGCCTGGCTGGCAGGCCCTCAACGATCTGCGGATGATCTCCTTCGATGAAAAGAAGAATCCCTCCGCGGGACAAACTCTGCTTGCGCCGCACTCCGAGGGTTCCTATTCATGGTGGGGAATGGAGTTTGCCTGGGCACCGGACGGATCGCGGTTGGCTTATTCGCGCCCGGATGAAATCGGATGGATCTCCAAAACCGGCGGAGCCCTGCACCCGCTCCTGGCCATCACGCCGTTCCGCACGCTGGCGGATTGGGTCTGGCTCCCGCCGATTTACTGGTCGTCCGACGGCGCCTTTCTTTTCACGGTGCGCCACGGGGAGATGACCACCGCGGAATCCCCGGAGGAAAGCCCGGTGTTCGATTTGATGGCGGTTCCCGCGGATGGGAGCACCCCGATCCTGCTGTCCGAGCGCACGGGAATGTTCGCTTTTCCCGTTCCCGGCCCGCTGCAGAACCTGTCGTACGAGCAAGGGTATAATGTGGCGTTTCTCCAGGCCGTCCGTCCGCTCGAAAGCGATCGCAGCAAGTACCGCTTGATGATGGCCGACCGGGATGGCAGTAATCTCCGCGCTCTCTTCCCGCCGGAGGGCGAAACCGGTCTGAGCCCGCGGGATACCGGCGAAGTTAAATGGTCCCCCGACGGATCACAAATCGCGCTGATCTATGAAGGCAATCTTTGGATCGTCGATACGGCGACGGGTCAAGGATCGCAACTAACAGGGGACGGCCAAGTGACGGCGGTGGATTGGCGGTAGACCTCACGGCAGCGGATCCCCTCAGCGGGGCTGGGATCATCCAGGAGAGCGCATGCGGATTGTATTAAGCGGAGCAGCAGGGTTTATCGGGTCGCATCTTTGCGACCGGTTACTGGTCGAAGGCCACGAGGTGATCGGGCTGGATAACTTCATCACCGGTTCGAGGGAAAATATCGCCCACCTCGCCTCCAACCCGCGCTTCCGGTTAATCGAACACGACGTCTCCAAAACCATCGAGGTTTCGGGAAAGGTGGACGCGGTCATGCACTTCGCATCCCCTGCCAGCCCCAATTCCGAAAGCCCGTATGGATATCCGCAATTGCCGATCCAAACGCTGAAAGCCGGCGCGCTCGGAACGCACAACCTGCTCGGGGTGGCCAAGGCAAGCGGTGCCCGGTTCCTGCTTGCGTCGACATCGGAAATCTACGGCGACCCGCTTGAGCACCCGCAAAAGGAAACTTATTGGGGGCACGTCGACCCGGTTGGTCCGCGGTCGGTCTACGATGAAGCGAAACGATTCGCCGAAGCGATGACCATGGCCTATTACCGGTATCATAATCTGGATACGAAGATCGTCCGCATCTTCAATACCTACGGCCCGCGGATGCGCC
>JBEKLP010000041.1:0-21478 GCA_050010135.1 Anaerolineales bacterium | reverse complement strand
CGATATCCGGGCGGATGTCGCGCAGCATGTGGAGCAGGGTGACGCTGTCCTTGCCGAACGACGCCGCTAGACAGATGCAGCGGAACTCCGAACACGCCCAGCGCAGAATTTCCTGCGGGGTGGATTGCTCCAAAGCCTCAATTTTTTCGGATGTAATCTCGGCAATCTTGGCCATGGTTTCCCATTTGGCAATGTCTGAAAATCCCCCGATTATCAGTGAAAAATATAACATGGTTCTGGATATAAATTCTCTTAAATCACGGAATTCGGCGATTTCCGCTTATTTTATTTGAATAGTATGTTGGCGGAAGGTGCTTGACAAATAGGTATAGTTATATATAATAGTTAGCGAGGCTAAATATTATGGGTGATATAACAACCTTCGACAAGGAACTTAAACGCGGGACGCTGGAGATGATCCTGCTCCGGCTCATCTCCGAACGGCAGATGTACGGATACGAACTGGCGGCCACGCTGGAAAAACGGGGTGGCAGTCTCTTCCGGATCAAGGAAGGGACGCTCTACCCGGTGCTCTATCGGATGGAGAAAGCCAGCTACATCGATGCCCGCTGGGAGACGCTGGAGCGCGGGGTGCCGCGCAAATATTACCGGCTGACCAAAACCGGCGCTAAATTTCTGGAAGCCCGTATCGCCGAGTGGAAGAATTTTTCCTCCGCCGTCGAGCGGTTATTGGAAAAGGAGAAAACCTCATGACACCTGTAACGACCAATCTTGCCGATCAATACGTGCAAAAAGTAATGGCGATGATTTATGCCCCCGAGAAGGACCGCGCGCGAATCCAAGCCGACCTTCAATCGCATTTGCAGGAAGGCCTGGCCGGAGGGGAAGACATGGCTGCGCTCGTCGAGCGGATGGGCGACCCGCGTGAGGTGGCGGCGGAGTTTATGCAGGGGGTTCCGCTGGTCTATGCGGGATTTTGGCGGCGACTGGCCGCGTTCCTAGTGGATATGGTCGTCCTCATTTTATTCGGGGGTTTGGCAGCCGGCTTGACCATACTCGTGGCCAATGTCGTGCCACAACATCCGTCTGGATGGATGGAAAATGTGCTTGGCGGAATCTTAATTCTGATCGTGTTGATCAGTGCGAACGTCTGTATCGCCATCATCATGGTGTACTTTCCGTTGTTGGAAGGCCGTTTCGGACAGACCCTGGGCAAGCGGTTGTTCGGTCTGGTCGTGCGATCCGAGGATGGCCTGCCGGCGGGCTACGGGAAGGCGATCCTGCGCCGGATTTCCTTTTACTTTGAAATTCTTCCGATCGACGCGCTGTTCATCCCGTTCAATCCGAAACACCAACGCGGGTTCGACATCCTTGCCAAGACAGTCGTTGTACAGGGAAAATAAACCCAATCCGGGCCCCCCTCGGGATGATTTTTCGATACAATCCATCCGGTATGAAAAGAGAGCCGCTCGAAAGAGAGGCTCTCTTTATTATCCTTAATCCCGCCCCCTCGGCGATCTTCCCTTGGAATATACTTGCCCGTCCTATTTATTGTCCGGTGCCGGGGCTTGCGCGGGTTGCGTGCCGCCCTCCTCGGGCATGCGGATCGTACCTTTTAAAAACCCGCCTTCCTCGGTGGAGAGATTCGACGTGGTCACGTCGCCGTACAGCCGTCCGGTTCGCGTCACCTGGACCTTGTCTGCGATCACATTGGCCTGAACCGTCCCGCCGGCCACCACGGAAGGGGCTCGAATCTCTTCCGAGATTACCTTTCCCTGTTCGCCGACCACCAGCGGCCCTTCGATGTCGATCTTGCCCTCGAAGACGCCCTCGATCCGGACTCCGCCCTTGCCGGTGAGAAACCCCTTGATCGAAATCCCCGGTCCCATTACGGTTTCGATCTTACCGGTGGTGCGGAGGATTTCGGGAAGCGCGGGTGATTCTTTTTTTTGGAACATAGAACTCCTTAAATGGACGAGCAATAATCCACGGGGATCACGGAGGGCACGGAATAAAAAATTCTTCCTCCGTGGTCTCCGTGTCCTCCGTGGATTCTAATATCTACGGCATGTCGCCGCGTCGAAAATCCATTGCCGCGGGCAAACCGCCGGCGGCGCTCGCGGCGAGAATGGCTTTCACTATTGCGTGCGCAAACGTTTCCGCCGCGCATGCCCCCACCAAGCTGACATCGGCGGTCCGGTTGCCGGTTGAGAGCGCGAAGATTGTATCCCCATCGAGCATGGTATGCGCCGGGCGGATCGCGCGGGCCAGCCCGTCCTGCGCCATTTGCGCCATCTTGCATGCCTGTTCTTTCGTCAGCCGGGCGTTGGTGGCCACCACGCCGATCACGGTATTTCCGCCCGTCGCCAGCCGAAGCACCAGCCGGCCGGGAAGGCTGCGCATCACGGCGAGCGTATCCGCAAACGGTCCCTTCCTGCCCAGGCGTAACGGTCCCGTCCGCAGCGGACGCGCGCCGGCCAGGATCGCACCGCCGGCTGGATCCACCACGTCCCCAAAAGCGTTGACCGCGACGATCGCGCCCACCAGGACGCCGCCTCCGCAGTCCATACTCGCAGTACCGATCCCGGATTTCATCGCGCCGGCTGTGCCAAAGATTTTCCCCACCGAGCAGCCGGTTCCCGCGCCGACGTTTCCTTCCGCCGGAGGGTCGGCGGAAGCCAGTTTGCAGGCGCGATAACCCATTTCTGCATCCGGCCTCACCTTGGAAGATCCGATGGCGAGGTCGAAGAGAATCGCGGACGCCACGATCGGCACTTTCATCACGCTGGTCGGGAAGCCGATCTTGCGTTCTTCAAGGTAGCGCATCGCCCCGGAGGCGGCGTCGAGCCCGAAGGCCGAACCGCCTGCGAGCATCACGGCGTGCGCCTTTTGGACCAAATGCATCGGCCGGAGCGCGTCGGTCTCGCGCGTCCCCGGCGCTCCGCCGCGCTGGTCCACGCCGGCCACCGCGCCTTTCGGGCACAGGATCACCGTGCAACCGGTGAGCGCACCCAAATCCTGCGCGTGGCCAACGTATATGCCGGGAATGTCGTTAATTGAGTCATGCAGTCTGCTCATCGCAAATTCCTAATCCACTGCAAGAGGTCACTCCGAGCCCCGATAGGGGCGAGGAGTCGCGGACTTCAGAAAAAGGTTTCGGGCAATTCTATAGCCTCTCTATTTTATTCCAAGTAGCGCGATCAGCCGCTCGATCACCGCTTCGGCAACGCGATACTTGTCCATCAGCGGCAGGCTATGGGAAGACCCGTCGGCGGCGAAGATCGTCACCCGGTTGGTATCCGATTCAAAACCAGACGCGGGTTCGCCGATTTCATTGGCGACGATCAGATCGAGCCGCTTGGCGCCGAGTTTCTTCAACGCGTTCCTCTCCAAATCCTCCGTCTCAGCGCAAAACCCGATCGTCACTTGCGGATGCCCGCTCTTGGCTTTTTCGAGCGAGACTTCCATTAATATATCCTCCGTGCGTTCCAAATGGATCGCGTCCGGGGAGGCATCTTTTTTAATTTTTTTAGCGGCCGCCTGCGACGGGCGGAAGTCCGCGACGGCGGCGGCCATGATCAGCGCGTCGGCGTTGGCTATCTCGGCCAGAACGGATTTGCTCATCCCCGCCGCGGCGCGCACATCGATGCGCCGCGCGCCGAAAGGCGTGGCCAAGGCCGAGGGACCGGCGATCAGCACGACGTCCGCGCCGGCATCGAGCGCCGCCTGGCCAAGCGCGAAGCCCTGTTTGCCGGAGGAGCGGTTGGTGAGCACGCGCACGGGATCGATCGGTTCCTGCGTTCCGCCGGCGGTAACGACCACCTTGCGGCCGCGTAATGGTCCGCCGCGCGAAAGCAAGTGGCGCACGCGGTCGAGGATCTCCGCCGGCTCGGTCATCCGCCCTTTGGCGGAAAGACCCGACGCCAAATGTCCCTCCTCCGGGCCGGCGACGATCGCGCCGCGCGCGATCAGCGTTTGCAGGTTGGCCTGGTTTGTGGGGGAGGCGAACATCCCCCCGTCCATCGCCGGCGCGATCATCAGCGGGCAGCGCGCCGAAAGCGCGGTCAGTGAAAGCAGGTTGTCGGCCAGCCCGAGCGCGAGCTTCGCGATCGTGTTGGCGGTAACCGGCGCGATCAGCAGCAGATCCGCCGGCCGGCCCAAGGTTACGTGCAGGATGTGGGCTTCGGCGCCCCACAATTCGGCGTCGGTGTGTGCCGCGCGGCCGGTGACGGATTGAAAACTGATCGGGGCGACGAATCGCGTAGCGGCTTCGGTCAGCAGGACGTCCAATTCGGCGCCGGCCTGGGTGAGCTTGCTCGCCAGGTCAACCGCCTTATAGGCCGCGACGGAACCGGTTACTCCCAGAAGAATGCGTTTGCCTTCGATGGGGTTCATTGATTCATCTCGTAGATCATGCGCAGGCCGTCGAGCGTGAGCCACGGCGCGAGGATTTCGATCACGCGGGTCTCGTGGGCGATCAGGTCCGCCTGGCCGCCGGTGCCGATGACCTTCATCTCGTTTCCGAGTTCTTCGCGGAAACGCGCGACCATGCCCTCCACCAGGCCGACGTAACCGAAGAGCAGGCCGGATTGTATCGCGTGCACGGTGTTCCTTCCTATGGCTGTGGGCGGCCGGACGAGATCGACGCGCGGAAGCTTGGCGGTTCGCTGGAAGAGCGCCTGGGCCGCGATCCCGATTCCGGGCGCGATTGCGCCTCCCAGGTATTCACCCTCGGACGAGAGTGCGTCGAACGTGGTGGCGGTTCCGAAATCGACGATGCAGGCCGGTCCGCCGTAGAGCCGGAAGGCCGCGGCCGCGTCCACAATGCGGTCGGCGCCCACCGCGCGCGGGTCTTCGTAACGGATCTTTACGCCCGTACGCACGCCGGTGTCGACCACCAGCGGATCGCATTTGAGGTAGATCCGGCAGGTTTCGATCCAGCGGCCGGTGAGCGGCGGAACGACCGAGGCCATCGCCACGCCTTGGATGTCGGCCGGGGATTTGCCGGCGAGCTGGAGCAGGCCGGTCACCTGCAGGCCGAATTCATCCGGCATCCGTTCTTGTTCGGTCGAGAGCCGCCAGCGCGGTCCAAGCGCCGCGCCTTCATATAAGCCTAAAGTGATGTTGGTGTTCCCGATATCAATGCACAGGAGCATGGCGCACCTCGCGGACCTTGTTCTTCTCATCCACCAACACGATCTCCGGTTTCCAATCGGCCGGGAGCGGCTCCTCGGCCTGGCCGTAGGCCATGATGATGATTTTATCCCCTACGTTGACCACCCGCGCCGCGGCGCCGTTCATGCGGATCACGCCCGAGCCCGCCGGGCCGGTCATCACGTAAGTTTCCAACCGCGCACCGCTATCGACGTCGGCGATCTGGACCAGTTCGTATTCCACCAGCCCGGCCGCCTTCATCAAGTCCGAGTCGATCGTGATGCTGCCTTCGTAACCGGTGTTGGCGTCGGTGACGGTGGCGCGATGAATTTTCGATCTTAACAAAGTGCGTTTCATTTTTTCAAAAGATCCTTTCTTTACAAAGCGTGCTTTTATTTTCTACGATCGAGACGATAGACCACGAACCACAGACCATGACCATAGACGATGGACCATAGTCGATGGTCTGTGGTCCATGGTCATCCCTCTGCCTTGCCCGTAAATACACCCGTATTCCATTCCCCATCCCCAAGCCTGAAATTGTCGATTAGTCTTGTCTTCCCGATCCGCACCGCCATCGAGAACAACGCGTTCCCGTCGATGCGGCCGAGTTCCTGCAGCGTATCCGGATCGGCGACGGAAACGTACTCCATTTTCGCCAGCGGCTCGGCGGACAGCGTGTCGCGCATGGCTGCACGCAGTGCTTCGGCCTTTCGTTCGCCATTTTGATAATCGGTTTTCATGGCATCGAGCGCGCGGTACAACACAGCTGCGGCGCGCCGCTCCTGCGGATCGAGATACGTATTGCGCGACGACAGCGCCAGTCCGTCGCGCTCGCGTACCGTCGGGCAGACGACGATCTCCGGCGGAAAATTCAAATCCCGCGCCATTTGTTGAATGACGATGGTTTGCTGTGCGTCCTTCTGGCCGAAGTAGGCGCGCTCCGGCGTGAAGGCGTTGAACAGTTTGGCGACCACCGTCGCGACACCGCGGAAATGACCTGGACGGGCGGCACCCTCGAGCGGTTCCGCCACCGCCCCGACCGTTATATAAGTCTGGTAACCGTACGGATACACTTCATCCGCATCCGGCACCCAAACAACGTCCGCGCCGGTGCTTTCCAGCATGCGCAGATCGCGTGGGAGATCGCGCGGGTAGCGCGCGAGATCCTCCTGCGGCCCGAACTGGGCCGGGTTGACGAAAATGCTGATGGCTACCGTCGCGCACTCTCCGCGCGCGCGCCGCACCAGTGCGAGGTGTCCTTCGTGCAGGAATCCCATCGTCGGAACCAAACCGAGCGGGCGGGGCCGGGTGGTCAAGCATTCACGAAGTTCGGGTAGCGTACGCGTCAGTTGCATTTCTTCTGATTTCTCCTGCGTCCGAAAAATCGACAGGATTTACAGGCTGAACAGGATTATAAAAATCAAAAATCATGTCAATCCTGTAAGTCCTGTCCATTCATCCAACAAGTTCGTCATTCCCGGGTGTATTTACCGGGAATCCATTTCAGTTTCAAAGGAAAGTTTCTGTTTCTTTGGATGCCCGCTACGAGCACGCGGGCATGACGAACTGACCTGCCCATTCAATCCATTGCTGCTTTCAACAACTTATAGAGCATCCGATTCAACGGTGCGTCGATTCCAGCGCGTTCTGCGGTTTGCAGGATGGAGCCGGTGATTGCTTCAAATTCCAATTCGCGGCCGTTTTCGATATCCTGCATCATCGAGGAATGGTTGTCGGCGGTGCGCGTTGCCACATCGATCGCCATTTTCGCGGGATCCGGGTACGGCAACGCGATCCCGGCCGCCTTGGCCACCGAGGCCGTCTCCGCGATCACGTCCAGATACAGCGATCGAAGCGCGGGGCGGTCGGCCAGGCGGCCGTTCGGAACGCGCAGGAGCGCCGTGAGCGGGTTCAAACCGGAATTAACAACAAGTTTGCCCCATTGCAGCGAGAGCAAATCTTCGGTGATGCCGACCTCGAAGCCCGCTTGCCGGAACAAATCGAACACAGGTTGGATTCGCGGATGGCGTTCGAGCCAGACGACGCCGTCGCCGCCGAAGCGGATCGCGCCGGGCGATTCCACGTACGCGCCTATCGTGGTGATCCCCGCGGCCGAACGCTCAGCGCCAAAAACCTCGGCCACCGCCTCGAGATTGCCCAATCCGTTCTGCAGCGTAAGCGCGAGCCCGTCCGGCTTGAGGATCTCTCTGGCACGCTCGGCCGCGCTGCGGGTCTGTTGCGATTTGACCAGCACGATAACAAGGTCCGAATCGCGGCAGGCCCGGGGAGAATCGGTTGCGAGGACGGACGCGCTCTTAATCTCATTGTCGTACCGCACGCGGATGCCATCGCGTCGAATCGCCTGGATTGCATCCAGCCAGGTTCCCAGAAGCGTCAGGTCCGCAAAAGACGCCAGGCGCGATCCAATCAGACACGCCATCGCCCCGGTGCCAAGTATGGTGATCTTCATTTTAGTTCCTCTATCAAGCCGGTCGAGTAGCCCCGAACGGCGATGCCGTGAGGGGCGTATCCCCGGCCCGCCCGGCTTCGCCGTTCGAGCCGGGGCGGGCGAGACCTCGATCTTAAGGACAAGGGTGGGGTCTCGATACGGTCGCTACGATCTCGCGGCCTACTCGACCGCCTGAATGCAAGTTGATCGAACATTGCGTTACTCCGCCTCCTCCAACAGATTCTGCAGCTTCTGCCATTCCTCGTCCGGCATCTCGGTTGCGTGTTCCGGTGTGGGAAAGGCGCGGGATTGCACGTCGGCGCGATACGCTTCGAATGCACGATTCATTTCCTCCAATAAATTCGCGTAGCGCTTGACGAAGCGCGGCGTAAAGCGGTCGTAGAGTCCGAGCATGTCGCTGGTCACCAGCACCTGTCCGTCGACGTCCGCGCCTGCGCCGATGCCGATCGTCGGAATCGACAGCCGCTCGGTGAGGAGCGCGGCAACCCGGGCTGGAATGGATTCGAGCACGACCGAGAATACGCCGGTCTGTTCCAGCAGCAACGCATCCTCGAGCAGCCTGCGGGCGGCTTCGGCGGTGCGGCCCTGCGGACGCATCCCGCCGAACTTGTGGACCGACTGGGGCGTGAGCCCGAGGTGGCCAAGGACAGGGATGCCCGCCTCCAATACGGCTTGGATGGCGGGCAGCATCTCGCGCCCGCCCTCGAGTTTGACCGCTTCCATCCCGCCCTCCTGCAGGAAGCGGCCTGCGTTGCGGACCGCATCGACCGGGCTCGTCTGATAAGAAAGGAACGGCATATCGCCGACGAGAAACGGACGCGAAGCGCCGCGCGCCACCGCCTTGCAGTGGTGGATCATCTCATCCATGGTCACAGGGAGTGTATTGGCGTGGCCGAGCGCGACCATTCCGAGTGAATCCCCGACCAGAATCGAATCGATCCCGGCCCGGTCGAGCGCGCGCGCGACGGGGTAGTCGTAAGCGGTCAGCATCGCGATCGGTTCGCCCTTCTCCTTTTTCAGGCGGAAATCGCGCACCGTGATTTTTTTATCTTCCGATGAATAAACAGACACACGATCCTCTTTTTTCACCCTCAATCCTATCCCCTCTCCCAGCGCCTGCCCTCGCGAAGCGGGGGTATGCTGGGAGAGGAGAAGCCGGAGATTCTCCGGCGGGGTGAGGGGAAAACAAAACGCCCTCGCGGGCAGACCGGGAGGGCGGAAACAGGCGCTAAAAGCGAAATCATTTTTTCCTACCGTCTCGGTCGTTGCCCGATCCAAGCGGTTTAAGGATTATACCATGTTCCTATTTGCGGTTTATTTCTTCTTCTTTACTACCGGTTTCGCGGTCTCGCTTTCCATTGCCGCCTGTGGAGCGGAAAATTCCGCCGGCAGGTCGCACAGATCGATCTCCTCGCCTTCGCACATCATCGCCGCGCGTTCCACCACGTAACGCAGTTCGCGGATGTTCCCCGGCCAGGGGTGATCCACCAGAGCCTGAAGCGCGCGCGGGGTTACGCCGCTGAGGCTGGTGCCGGTGCGCTGGTTGTATTTGCGCACAAAAAGGCCCACGAGTGCGGGAATATCCTCCTTGCGCTCAGCTAATGTGGGCATGCGGATGTCGGCAACCTTCAGCCGGTAATACAGGTCCTCGCGGAATTGGCGGGCTTCGACCAGCGCGGGCAGGTCGCGGTTGGTGGCGGCGACGACCTGCACGTCGGTCGTCAGTTCGCTCACGCCGCCCACGCGCCGGAAGGTATGGTCGTCGAGGAACCGCAGCAGCTTGGCCTGCAAGTCCAGGCGCAATGTGCCGATCTCGTCGAGAAAGAGCACGCCGCCGTCAGCGGCTTCGACGACGCCCGGCTTGCGCTTGGATGCATCGGTGAAGGCGCCCGCCTCGTGGCCGAACAGTTCCGATTCGATCACCTCCGCCGGAAGCGCGGCGCAGTTGACCGGGATAAACGGTTTGGATGCGCGCGGGCCCATCATGTGGATCGCGCGAGCGAGCACGTCCTTGCCGGTTCCGGTCTGGCCGGAAACAAGCACCGGCATGGAAGTGGCGGCGGCGCGCCGCGCCTCGCGCAGCACCTGCTGCATCGCCGGTGTTTCGCCCATCACCCAGTCCACCGCCTCGGCCCGCGCGCTCTGCTGGTAATAATCGAGTTCGCGCTGCAGGCGCACCACCTCGGTGGCGCGCTGCACCACAGCCTTGAGCCGCGCCATGTCAACCGGCTTTTCGAGGAGGTCGGCCGCGCCAAGCTGCAACGCCTCCACCGCGGTGGGAATATTCGCCGTGCCGGTGACCACCACCACCTGCGGGCGCGGTTTCGTACCCGAAAGTTTGCGCAGCAGGTCGAGACCGTGCCCGTCGGGCAGATTGAAATCCAGAAGCAGGATGTCCGGCAGGTGATCCTGCAATGTGGCGACGGCGCGGGCGAGTGAATCGGCCTCGAGGATCTCGTAGCCTGCGGCGGAGAGCAGCCGACCCATCGAACCCCGGGCCTTGGCTTCGTCATCGACGATCAGGATGGTGAAGGGCATACGGTAGGTACCTCCGGGAAGTTAGGTCGTTTCGGTCGCTACGGGGAGGAACACGCGGAACACCGTCCCGCTCCCCGGATAAGTTTCGGCGCGCAGGGCGCCGCGGTGCGCATCCAGAATATGGCGCGAGAGCGCCAGCCCAAGACCGTGTCCGTCGGAACGGGTTGTGACATAGGGCTGGAAGAGTTTCTCGCGCACCTGCGGCGGCAGCCCCTGGCCGGTATCGGCTACGCGCACCTCCACCGCCGGGGCGCCGCTTTCCAGCGCCGAAAGCTGCAAACTCACGCCCAGGTGCCCGCCGTCGGGCATCGCCTTGGCGGCGTTGTCGATCAGATTGAGGATCACCTGCTCGATCGACAGCGGGTCGGCCATCGCCAGCGGCAGATCCTCCGGAGCAGAGAACATGGCTTTGACCCCGGCGCGCTCGATCGCGGGCTGCATCCGCGCGAGGACCCGACGCACCAGCGCGGTCATGTCGGTCGGGGCGGGGTGAAAATCCTGCCCGCGCGCGAAATCGAGCATCCGGCGCGAAATTTCCGTCAGCCGGTCGCACTCGGATTTGGCTTCGCCTGCGAGGGCGGCGGCTTCCGGGGGCAGCGCGTAGAGCGTGCGCATCTCCTCGAGCTGGAGCGAAAGATTGTTGAGCGGGTTGCGGATCTCGTGCGCAAACGAGGCGGCCATCCACCCGAGCACCGCCTGGCGCTGCAGGTGACGCGCCTCGAGCCGCGCGTCGCGGCTGGAGGTGAGGTCGGAGATCGTCACCAGCACTTCGTGGAATTCACCGGCCGGTCCGGCGCGCAACGGGATCGCGCGCATCACGGCGGGAAACGCTTCGCCGTCGCGCCGGTAAAGCGTGAGTTCCCCGCTTTCGTTGATCCGCCCGCTTTCGCACGCCGCCCGTACGGCCACTACCGCTTCGGGTGCGGTGAGCCAATCTTCCAGGCGCATGGCAAGCAATTCGGCGGACGAATATCCTAGCATGCGTTCGCACGAGAGACTGGTCTCCGCCACCCGGCCGTCCTGCGCGCGCACCACCACCAGCGCCTGGGGAAGTTCCTCCATTAATATTTGCAGCGCCGTCTCGGCGCGGCGCCCCTTCTGCTGCGCATCGAGCATCTGTTGGCGGGTCTGCCACTCGCGCAAAAGCGCTCCGTGCGAAGCGGAGAACGCGGTGAGGAAAAGGCCGAGCGTCGCGGGCGCTTCGCCTTCGTTCCACCCGAGCAGCAAAACGCCCTTGACGGGGAATTCCGGAAGCGGGTGGAGCAGCGCCGATTGCAATCCGGCGTCCGACGCCCAGGAAAAATATTGCCCGTCGATTTTCGCGTCGTGTTTCCACGGGAGGGACCCCTCGCGGTCGATCGGCGGAAGCGGCGGAAGTTCGTGCGGCGCTTTTTCCGGGAAGTTCATTTCGAACGCCAGCGACAGCCGGCCCGTATCCCGGTGGGTATAGAACAGCCCCGCACAGGAAGCCTGCGTGGAGGCAAGGATCCAGCGCAGGAGCGGCTCGGCCGATCCGGCGTCGGCGGATTCCATCGTCGCCGAGTTTAATTCTTCCAGATGCGATGCGCCGCCGCCGGGCGCCGCCGGGCGCCGTTCTTCCATCGGACGCAGGGTTAGGAGCGCTTCGCCCTCCGGAGCCGTCGACCGCGCGGCGCGGATGTCCCATGCCGTCGGCGAGCTGTCCGGGCCGAGCGTGAGACGTTGCGACCAGCGCACCGGCCTTCCGACCGGAAGATCTTTCAGATAGGCGGCGATTTCGGATACGCCGAGCACTTCCGCCAATGTCTTCCCGACCACCCGCTCGCGGTCGAGTCCGAGCCGGCGCAGGGCGAGCGGGTTGACGTCGGTGATGACGCATTGCGGATACGCAACCGCGAACAGCAGTTCGTGGTGGATTTCGGCGAGCGTTACGGATTGCGGCGAGAGCGCGGCCGGAGATGAAGCAGGTTTGGCGGGCTTGAGAATCGAAAACAGCGGCGGAGGGACGGCGGATTCAGGTTTGCGGTACGCCGAACCCGGTTCGCGGCCCGCTCCTTCGCGGCTACCGCTGGGGGTGGGCGCGCGCGAGGTTCGCACCGACGGTGCCGCCGGATGAACCGGGCGCACTTTGCGCTGGGAATTACGATTGGATCGGGTATCGGTCACGCAGTGTTCCTTTTTACCCTCACCCCCTTATTCCCCCTCTCCCAGCTTATGCTGGGAGAGGGGGTTAGGAGGTGAGGGGGAGTTCCCGTTATGCCGTCGCCCGGCCATGCGCGTGCTGCGAATGCTGCGCCCGGCGAAGCGACATGGGCAGGATGCCTTCCATGGCGCGGTATTTTGCCACCGTGCGGCGGGCGATGTGAACGCCCTGCTTGTCCAGCAGGGAGACGATCTCCGTGTCGGAAAGCGCTTTGGATTCGTCGGAGACGATCGAGCGGACCATGTCGCGCACCGAAAGCGAGCGGTCGAAGAAACGAGCGATCGGCACGATCCGGCCGTTGGGCAGCGCGGCCCGCTTGTTGCTGACCGCGCGCGAGATGGTGGACTCGTGCACCTCCAGCCGCCGGGCGAGTTCGGCGCGGGTCAGCGGCCGCAGCTCCCGGTCCGTGCCGAGGATGAATGCGCGCTGCTCCTCGGCCAGTGACGAGGCGAGGCGCATCAGCGTGTTCTGGCTCTGCCGCAGGCATTTGTCGATCAGCAGGGCTTCTTCCACCTTCTCGTTCCACTTCTCGCGCTCGGCCCCCGTCAGCGTGCGCACCATCTGGCGGAATTCGGGATTCACCCGCACCCGCCCGGAAAGCGGAGCATACACTTCGACGACCAATGGTCCGGTCGGATTGTTAGGCTGTACGCGAAAGTTCATTTCCGCTTCGCGATACAGATCCGGATCGGACGACGAGCGCGATGGACCGGCTCCGTAGAAAGCCCGGCCCGGGTAGGGGGTGAGATTGACTTTAATAAAATGCGCCGCTTCCTCCACCGCTTCGCGATTCAAGTGTATGCTCTTGGCGATGTTGGCGAACTCGCCGTGGGCCAGTTCTTCCAAGTGCCCGGCAACGATTTCGCGAACGCCCGCGGGAACCGACCCATTCTCGGCAAGGCTTTCGATCTGGATCAGCAGCGCTTCCACCGTGCTGAGCGCGCCTACGCCGGGAGGGTCGCAACGTTGGATCGCGTGCAACACCTTCTCCACCAGGGTAGGCGATACATGCAAGAAGCGCGCGCTTTCGAAAGGAGGTTCGGGCATCAGCCCGTTGTCATCCAGCCGGTCGAGCAGGTATTGGGCGATCGACCGCTCCTCGGCGTTCAATTCCGGCCCGATCTGACTCATCAGATGGTCGGCGAGCGTTACCGGTTGCGCTATTTCCGGCAGGTTGTCGGTTTCTTCGTTGCCGGACCGGCGGCTCGGCGGGGTGGAGAGGAACACGATCGGCTCATCCTTCGGAGGATGGCACACCGGGCACAGTCCGGAGTGATACAGCGGGCGATGGCAGGACGGGCAAGTCTCCGGCTCGACAACCTCCAGAGCCGGATTCGAGGCCAGAGAAGAATTCAACCATTCGTTGAGTTCGGCGCGGGAAAGTTCCAACAGGCTCATCGTCTGGGTCAGATGGGCGGTGGTTACCTGCCGGATGCGAGGTTGGGTGCGCTGGAGGATTGCCATTTTTACCTTCCTTTAGCGCCTTGCGACCGGCCGCCTGAAAGGGTTCAGCCGATCGGGATCGAGTATAGATGCAAAGCGCTGATAAGGCAAGGTGCAACATTCGTGCCATTGGCATGGGAATTGCAAAGGGCAAGATAGAAATCGCTGGAATAACGGTATTTTGTCGGGATTCCGATAGGCTTTGGTTTCCAGCGACCCTTGGGAATAATGACGCCCGGCATCCCGGATCAGAATTTACCGATTGGATAACATCAGATCGATGGGGTTTGAGCGTGAATTGAAATCGACAGATGCGCAAGAAAACGTCGAAAATTCCGACGATGACTCTTCTTCACAAGCCATTGGGCTCGAATGCTATCTCGTCCGATTCGAATATGTTTCGGATACAATGTGTGGAAATTGGAACAAACCGGCAGGAAGAAGATAAATGAATACATTCCTCCCGCAATTTACCACCCGCTTTTCACCATAATGCACGGCAACATCGGAAAATCGGAGCAATAGATGCTGGAGAAATCGGAATTCCAAAAAGAACTGAAGGCGGAGGTTACCGGAAACCTTCTGCCTTTTTGGATTAATCATGCCTTGGACAAGGAGCATGGCGGCTTTTATGGGGCTGTAACCAACGATCTGCAAATCCTTAACGACGTTCCGCGGTCGGCGATCCTTTGCGGGCGCGTATTATGGACCTTCGCGGCCGCCTATCGATTGTTCGGCTCGCAGGAGTATCTTTCCACGGCGCGATGGGCGTTCGATTATCTCCGGCGGACTTTTTGGGATAAGGAATTCGGCGGTTTGTATTTCGACGTGGATACCCTCGGCCGGCCGGTAACGGATCGCAAGCTCCATTATGCGCAAGCGTTTGGAATCTACGGCCTTTCCGAATATTACCGCGCGACCCGGGAAGGCGAGAGCCTGAAGCTGGCTCAAACGATTTTCCAATTACTGGAGGAGCACGGTTTTGACCATTCTCACGGAGGCTATATCGAGGGCGCCGGACGGAAATGGGAAAACCTCTCCGACATGCGGTTGAGCGCCGTCGACCTCGCGTGCCGAAAATCCATGAACACCAATCTTCACATTCTGGAGGCGTATACCAATCTATTGCGGGTTTGGGACGACCCGCTGCTGAAGACCCGACACAAAGCGCTGGTGGAAACAACCGTAGCGCATATCATCGACCCAGGAACAAATCACTTCAAGCTTTTCTTCGACGATGAGTGGACAACGCTTTCCGACATCCGATCCTTCGGCCACGATATCGAAGGCAGTTGGCTCCTCTGGGAAGCGGCCGAGGCTCAGGCGGATGCAGAATTAAAACAACGTATTCTCGGACCGGTTCTGGCCATGGCCGAGGCGGTGTACCGCGAAGGGCTGGAGGAAGACGGCAGCATTCTCTACGAAGCCGACTCGCACGGGTTGGTCAACGCCAATAAGGCCTGGTGGCCGCAGGCCGAAGGGATGGTCGGCTTTTATAACGCCTACCAGCTTTCCGGCCGGGAGGAATTTTCCCGCGCCGCATACCGCCTGTGGGAATACATTCAAAACCATATTGTGGATCGCATCCACGGCGAGTGGTACAAACAACTCTCCCGCGACGGCACGCCGGATTTGAGCCACTACAAAGTGGGCCCGTGGGATTGCCCTTATCATGCCAGCCGGGCCTGCTATGAAATGATGGCTCGGTTGAAAAATAATAATTAGACAGGATTTACAGGATAAACAGGGGGAAATTAATTAATCTATGTTCTTGTTCCCGTGGAATTTTGCTCTTGGTCGATAGACCGGGGGCGAGCATCCAGAATGGATCGATCGTCGTATTCGACTGTTTACCCGGGGCTGAAGCCCCGAGCTATGAACAGCGCCCGGCTAAAGCCGGGCTTCAAACCATTATTTTTTCAATCGGCCTTTCTTCATGAGGGATGTACTCATATCAAGAAAGGTATCTATCATAAGGATTTGCAAAATCCGAATTGTAAATGATCTGAAGCCGGGTTCACCCGGCGCTGTTGGAAGCCCGGAGCTTTAGCCCCGGGTGAAAGGTTTTGTAGACGATCTCGAATTATTTACCAACAAAATATTTATGGAATCTTCCAAAGAATTGTTATTTGGGGATGTCAATCCTGTCTATTTTTCCCAGCCATTTCCACATAATCCTCGCGGAAGGCCGCCGCTTTTTCCGCGCCAAGCAGACGCACAATCTCGACAATCATCCCGGATTTATCTTCGGCATCCTTGCGCGACCAGGTCCGGGCTTTGACCTCCAGAAAACGTTCGGGCAATGCGGGTTTGGAGACACTGTCGAAGTTGACGAAGAATTCCGTATTGCGGTAACGGATCTTCCAACGCAGCCGCTCCTTGGCAACTTCGATTTCCCGCGCCGGTTGGAAATATTCCCTATAGAATCGCAGACCGTGCGTGGCCGGCGCCAGGAACCGCGAGCGCGAGAGCAGGACCGCGCCGGTGAATTCGCGCTCCCGCGTCGGCCCGGTGAGCGTCAGGCGATAGCGCGCGTTCACCGCCTCGCCGTTCTCCCCGACGTATTGATCTTCGCGATAGCGCAGCCGGCCCTGATCCGGCGCCAAAAACTCGAAGTAGGTATCGTATTCCCGGTAATGCCGGAAGGACAGAATTTCCAACTCCGGCCGGTTCAACCGCTGGAGCAACGGAAAATCCTCCGCCAGCTTAACCTTCACCTGTATCTCGAAGGATTCCTCCTCGGCGGCGGTTTCGATGGCGATGAGTTTCGAGAGCACCGAGGATTCCCGTTCGGTGAGGAACGCGTCCAGCCGCAGCGCCATCTCGGATGCGCGGGCCAATAGCTCGGTTTCCGGGAGCGTCTGCAGTGCGCGGTTCCGCATCAGCCATTTTCCGTTGACCATTAAATCGGTCACGTCGCAGGCTTTGGCGGAATAGACGATCCGCGAGTACACCATTTCCGAATTACGCTCGAACTTCGGACTGGAATGGACCTCGGCCAGATCCAGGAGCAGAAGATCCGCGCGCTTGCCGGGCGAGAGCGAGCCGCTGCGGTCGCCGATGTGAATCGCGTTTGCGCCCATCCGGGTGGCCATGGTCAGGGCGGTGCGGGCCGGTACGACGACGGGATTGCCGCTGATCCCCTTGGCCAGCAACGCCGCCAGCCGCATCTCCTCGAACATGTCGAGGTCGTTATTGGAGGCGGCGCCGTCGGTGCCGATCCCGACGTTCAACCCCGTTTCCAGCATCTTGGTGACCGGGGCAATTCCCGAGGCGAGCTTGAGATTGCTCGTGGGAGAGTGCGCCACACCGGCTCCGGCCTTCATTAAAGTCCGCATCTCCCCCTCGTCGAGGTAGACGCAATGCGCGGCGATCACCTTGGCTGCGAGCACTCCCAGGTTGCGCAGATACGGCACCTCCGGCATACCGTATTCCCGGCGGGCGTTCTCTGCCTCCTGCGCGGTTTCCGCCAGGTGGATGTGCAGCGGAACGTCGAACTCCAGCGCCAGCGCAGCGCAGGCGCGCAGAATTTCCTCGGTGCAGGTGTAGGGGGCGTGCGCCGCAACGGCCGGCACGATCAGCGGATGATCCTTCCAGCGCGCGAGGAAAGCCCGCGCGCGCGCGAGGGCATCCTCGAAGGAATCCGAATCGGGCGTGGGATATTTCATCACCGTCTGCGAACATACCGCGCGCAAGCCGGCTTCCGCGACGGCCGAAGCGACGTCGTCTTCGAAGTAGTACATATCGGCGAACGTTCCCACCCCGCCGCGGATCATCTCCGCGCATGCCAGGTTTGTCCCGAGGCGGACGAAGTCCGGTGCGACGAAGCGGCGCTCGACCGGCATCATATATCCGAGCAGCCAGACGTCCAGCCGCAGGTCGTCGGCGAGCCCGCGCAGCAGCGCCATCGGCGCGTGCGTATGGGCGTTGACCAGCGCGGGCATAACGATTGCTCCGCCGCAGTCGACCGTCTCATGCGGCCGAATCGTCTTGCGCAAATCGGTCTGCGATCCGACTGCGAGGATACCGTCGCTACGGATCGCCACCGCGCCGTCGGGGAAGGTGCGGAATTCCTCGTCCATCGTGAGCACGTGAGCGTTGATCAGAAGCAGATCGGCGTTTTCCATTGGTAACATCTCCGGCAGATCGGAAGAAGATACCTCGATTATACTTGCGGCAACCCCCTCCTTCATCCTCCCCCGTTTTCCCGCAAATCAGGAAAACGGGGGAGGATGAAGGAGGGGGAGGAGGCCCATGCGCGCCGTCGATATCCTTATTCGCAAGAGGGACGGAAGGGAACTGACCGCCGAGGAGATCGGGTTCCTAGTGAAGGGAATCGCAAGCGGCGATATTCCCGATTATCAGATCGCCGCCTGGGCGATGGCGGTTCTTTGGCGCGGGATGACGATCCGCGAGACGGTCGATCTCACGCTGGCGATGGCCGGCTCGGGCGAACAGCTCGATCTGGAAAAGTGGGCGCCGGGTGCGGTCGACAAGCACTCGACCGGCGGCGTGGGCGATAAGACCACGCTGGTCGTGGGTCCAATCGTCGCCGCTTGCGGCGTTCCGGTGGTGAAGATGTCGGGCCGGGGCTTGGGCGTTTCCGGCGGGACGATCGACAAGTGGGAATCCATCCCCGGTTTCCGCACCAATCTTTCGCGCGAGGAGATCCTGCGGCAGGTGAAGGAGATCGGGCTGGTCGCCTGCACACAGACGGCGGAACTCGCGCCCGCCGACGGCCGGCTGTATGCGCTCCGCGATGTGACCGGCACCGTGCCTTCTCTGCCGCTGATCGCATCCAGCGTGATGAGCAAGAAGATCGCCTCCGGCGCGCGGGTGATCGTGTTGGACGTGAAGGCGGGGTCGGGCGCGTTCATGGAGACCGTTCCGGAAGCGTTCACGCTTGCGCGCTGGATGGTGCGCATCGGATGCGGGGCCGGCCGGCGGACGGTCGCGCTGTTGTCGGGGATGTTCCAGCCGCTGGGGCTGGCGGTGGGTAATGCGCTCGAAGTGCGCGAAGCGATCGAAACGCTGCGCGGGGCGGGGCCGAAAGATTTCCGCGAGCATTGCCTGACGATCGCGGCCGTCATGCTGCAGACCGGGGGGCGGGTTCGAGACGTGCGTTTGGGCCGGGCGCTGGCCGAGGAAAAACTGAATAGCGGCGGCGCGCTTGCAAAATTCCGCGCGCTCGTGCGGGCCCAGGGCGGCGATGAGCGCGTATGCGACAACCTATCGCTGTTGCCGGCGGCGCCCTGCCGCGGGATTCTCGCGGCGGAGAAAGCGGGCTTCGTGGCGGAGGCCAATGCCGGAAAGATCGGTCTGACCAGTGGCCGGCTCGGCGCGGGGCGCGCGAAGAAAGGGGATACGATCGATCCGGCGGTGGGTATCATGCTTAGCGTGAAGGTTGGCGACCGGGTGAAGAGCGGGGATTCGCTTTGCGAGGTTCACGCTGCAACGCCCGAAGGACTATCGCAGGCGCAGGACGAACTGAAGGATGCGTTCCGCATCGTGCGGGAAAAAGTAAAACCGCTGCCGCTGTTTTATCGGACGATCAGGCGGTAATTGAGTTATTGTTCATCGATTGTTTTATTGATCGATTTTCTCTGTATTAAACCTATGATGAGCAGGAACAAAAATCTTACCATTAAGTAATTCAGCAGAAAATGCCCGGTTTGGAGCACAACCGGCAAGAAATTAATCGGCAGGATGATCCCGAATAGACCCTGGCTCGAATTAAAACCCAAAAAGATATTGAGAAAAGTATACGGCGGTCGTCCGAATAGAAATCCAAGAATTTGTGATTCAAATCCACAGACAGGATTGATTTGGTTAAGAAGGTGCGCAAAGATTGCGTACCGCTCAGCTATATAAAGGATGAGTGCAAGGATGACGATTGCCGTATCAAACCGTTCCAGGCCATTCGGATGGATGATTGCGATTGGTTTTTTTACGGTTTTATCCATTTTTGATCGGGCAATTTCAATCGATTGCCGTCTTGGATCGCCGGGGAGCAAACCGATTGCACAGGAGGCACAGGAAGAAGCAGATCAGCAGAACGATACCGAGCGCGGGCATTCTACAGGGCACTGAATAGCGCCGGGAAGGAAATTATTCTGCCCCCCATAGCCATTCCAACCACACCATCCAATTGGGAGGGGAGTTCTCCATCGGTCCGGTTACTGCCGGCGCGGGCGTGGAAGAAGTGGGCGCGATGGGCTGGATCAGCACTTCACCGGGCAGCACCATCTTGCCGTGGCTGCGCGCCCAGTCCGCCACCGCTTGGTCGCTCTGAGCGCCCGCGATCAATGTTCCCATCCGACTGGATTCTCCCGCTAGTTCGGTCACCTGGGCGCCAATTTTATGTTCGAGGTTGCGTAAATCCGCAGCTTGGCTGATCCGCCGCCATAACTCGCCAAACACCAGCAGGAAAACGATGATCCCGGCGGCGATGAGGATTCGGTTCTGCCGCGAGGAGGACTGGGGAGGAACGGGGGAAGAAGGGGTGGGAGGCTGCATTCGGATTCGCCGCTTGAATGATACGATGGTTTACGGTGCAAAACAAGTGCCTGGTCTGCAGGCATTCTATGTTTATCAGGAAGCGTTGTTGATTGCGCGACTTGCGGTTTGGCCTGTTTGGTGTATCCTCCAGGTAAACAAAGGATCTACCGGAGCGTGGAAAATCGGATTCCGACCGGGCGGCAGGATGATCGCCGGAGAGGATGAAGGATTTTTTCAGGAGGAGGTGAGGCATGGAGACTCGCATCGGTGAAGTAACCCACTATTTCAACCACCTAAGTGTGGCGGTGCTCGATCTCAGCGGGGAACTGAAAGTGGGCGATACGATTCATTTTCACGGGCACGCCGTCGACTTTACCCAACCGGTCGATTCCCTGGAAATCGAACACCAAAAAGTGCAATCGGCCGGCCCCAAAAAAGAGGTGGCGCTCAAAGTGACCCAGCCTGTTCACAAGGGGGCCGAGGTTTTCAAAGTATCATAAGGGGCGGGTCTGGCCATCGCCACTTTTTTACACGCGAACAGATCAACCACCGGCCGTTTCCACACCGGAGTGCTTCTATTTTATTATTGGATAATGAATCCTTGGTTTCGTCGCTTTAACCCAGGGCAAATCCTCCCAGGTCAGAATTTGTTCGCTTTTTTACGGATTGCCGCCGGATAGCTTCATCCACGATCCGCTGACGGAAATTGATTCCGTCCCACGTGCCCGCAGCGCTGAAACCGAAATCCTGTCCGAAGACCGCGGGATAACGGCCGGTAAGCTAATACATCCCGCCCAAGCGGGTCGATCCGACCAGAGGGGCGCAATGCTGGCCGGGAACGTGCGCTTGCCGAAAATCTCCCGGAGGAAGCGAAGCAATTGCACCGCCTCGGGCGATGCATTCGGCGATACCGGAGGGATGAAATCGCCGTTTTCCATTGCGTGGATTAAATCTCTCTCCTCCGCTTATGCCTGACCGAAAGGTATTCCTTTGTCCGAAACATGAAAAATCGGGATATGTCCCGGATCGAATGATCGCAGGCTATTCGAAGATGATGGTGCGTTGCCCGCAGAGGAATACGCGCTCGTCGAACACCAGCTTCACGGCCCGGGCCAGAACGGATTTTTCGACGTCGCGCCCGGCCTGGATCATATCCTCGACGGTGTGGTTGTGATCCACGGGAATGACCCCTTGGGCGAGGATCGGCCCTTCGTCCAGGTTTTCGGTGA
>JBEKLP010000040.1:0-21663 GCA_050010135.1 Anaerolineales bacterium | reverse complement strand
ATTTTTCTAAGCTTCCTTTTCGTTCAGGCGGTTTAGTTCTATCTTTTTACTTTTTTATTACGCTTTCCCTCTTGACAGTGTAATTCATCGGTGGGCAGACTAATTTTTTGCTTTTCTAAAACAGTTACATCTGCAGACTATTACAGCCACAGAATTATTACTTTTTTTATATACTTCTCCCATTCAACTCTAAATTCAGAAGATAATTTCCTTTCTTCTTCTGGCGCAAATAATAATCGCCCAACATAAAAGGCTCCCCCAACAACCATTCCTAACCAGGAGTTACATAAGAAACCAAACCATGGCAATACAAGAAATGCAACACCCGTATATAAAGGATGCTTTACCAAAGCATATGGACCAGTAGTTATTAATTGTTTTTGAGGTATCTTCATGAGAATAAGGATCACAGACCATGCCCAAATTATGATTCCAGGAATTAATATTATTATTGAAATGATCTTCAATAAATCCGTCGGTCCTCCAACACTAAACCAATTTGGTTTCCATATATTTAAACCAAGTCCAATAACTATGAAAGGCAATGCGAATAACCCGATTTTGTCTCCACTTCCAACCAATCTTCTTAGCATAATGTTTCGCTCCTTTTGTCTGCCCATCGGCTGGCGGCTCAGCTGCTTGGCCGCTTCCGCTTTGCGGTTACCATTTTAGCAGGAATTCTAAAACCGTTTTCTAACGTTTTCTCGCTGAGCCTTGGCCAAGTCAGCTGCAGCCGCGTGTTGGGCGGTGTTTATGGTTTTAGATTTTCAACGACCATTCTGTACTTTTCATGTATCATTTTTCGATCAAATTCCCACATTTCATCAATCATTTTTTCTTGTTCTTCCTTATTTAGGTATTTCATAGCGGAAGGGAAGAATATTTTATCTTCTTTTCGAATATGTCCTGGATAGAGTTTTACGAGATTATCGAGTTTTTCAATAATGACCTTTTGTTCATCAAGATTATTGGCAATGAATTTATTCTTGGCTTCCATAAGTTCTTTTACCAACTTACGGGCAATAATATGTTCGTTTATTAATTCATTCATGATCCGCAAATCCTCATTAGTTAATTGTTTATTTTTCAATTCTTTGAATAATATATCCTCCTCTTTTCCATGATGTGTTCGTTCCGCATAGACACGAATAAAATCAACAATCGTGTCTATATATAGTATTTCTAGTTTTTTACCTTGGCGTATATTTTCGGTTTCTAATCGAATTATTTCTATTACTTTCTCTATCAGACGATGTTCTATCATTAATGGACCAATTGGCATCATTCTATTTCACCTCGTTTCATATTTTTGGTGATACCGCCCAACGGACTGCGGTTCAGCCGTTTGGCCGGCTTCGCAGGATTAGGTCATTATACTGATTCCATCGTCGAAGCGCATACCAACGAAGACACCGAGCCAAAGGCCAAATCGGCTGCAACCGCGTGTTGGGCGCTTTCAAGTTGGAAATTGCTTGTCATTATTTATTAACTCATATTAATTCTCTTCAGATAATAATTCGTTTAGCGAATTGCTTTTCTTTCGATTACAATCTCTACAAAGAACTCGAATATTCTCTGGAGTTGTTGGACCTCCCATAGAAAAAGGAATGATATGGTCAAACTCGATCTTGTCGTCGGGTATATTTCTTCGACAAATAGCACAAATTTGCCCATCTCGTCGAACGACTTTTATCATTACAGCACGAGGAATGGTTCGAGAAATTTTCCGCTCTTCTTTTGTTTCGGTGAACTTTCTCGCCGTGAAAAACACTGGACATAAATGTGTAAAAAGGCTACAACGAAGTTCTGTTGTACTATATTTACGGATGTAATTATATTGCTGCGGTTTGCAACTTAGGATATTCTGAATAGCGTGAAATACTTCATGCTCATTTTTTAATTTTCCCTCTAATACAGTATTTAACCATCGTCGATAGGATTTTTTAATCCATGTTAAAGGAATGCCTCCGCTTTCAAAATCAATTGGAAAACTAAACACAAGTAATCCATAAGGGCAGTATTTCAATTCCCAGCATGGTTTACATGCAAAATACTTAATTCGTGGCTTCTTCTTGATCTTTATTATTTTTCTTTTCATAAGAAATATTTCTCGCGTCCGTTCAATAACCGCCCAACGGCTGGCGGCTCAGCCGCTTGGCCACTTCCGCTATCTAGTTACCATTTTAGCAGGAAAATACAAAAGCTAATTAAGCGTTTTCTCGCTGAGCCTTGGCCAAGTCGGCTGCAGCCGCGTGTTGGGCCATTAAATTTTTACTTATTTATTTACCGTTTTTCTGACGACATCTTTAATTCTCTTTTCACGAGTTTCAGCCTTGACCGCCTCATTAATTACCCGAAGAAGATAGCTCTTTTTTCCAATAGGAAAAGCATTAAATTCTCTTTCAGCACCAGCTTCTTTCAAAGCCTTTTGTAGATCACGCGGAATTAATATTTCTTTTTCTCTATTACGTACTTTAATTTTTACATTAATTAAATCTTTCTCTTTTATTTGAACGGCTTTGCAAATTTTATTTTTTATTCGTAAATAATGGCGGCCTTCTCCGACTGGAAACAAACTAGCCATGAAAGCATCCGAACTATTAATTTGCACTTTTACTGGAACAGATGCACGTGTTTTTAATGCTACGGTAATATCATGCGGAATAGAAATAGCATAATATTCCATACCAGAAGCCCATCGTTCTAAAATAGCTTTAAATTCAAACTCTTTCCCAGAAAGAGATTTCGAGTTGAATGCCGTACCGTTTTTCAAAATAGAATCCCCTTTCCAACGTTTCATCGCTAATATTATATCAACAACTCAAAGAATATAGTAAATGGCCCAACATGTTAGTAGACGGAAAAGGCATCTACCTATAGATGCAAGCATCTGTTCCTATATGCTTTTATAAGGCATATACCGCTAGATGCTTTCCCCGTCTACGATCCGATTCTTCAACCCTAGCTCGACGGCTTTCTCGTATCGTAGCCGCCATGACTGCTTCCGTCCATCCCACCGGCCGCCTGCCGCCTTGATCCGGCCGCGCAACGCCGCTTCCTCAAATCGAATTCCGACGTTCACCAACTTCCCCCCTCGCGGCGGTTTCGGTTCCCACGGAACTTCGTCCACAATCAGTTCTACGGTCTTGTAGCGCCGTTTCAACCGCTCGTCGTACCGGTACCGCACGCACACCATTCGTTTGCCGTACCGCGCCAGTAGTTTTCGAGTCCCCCGGCTCCCCGGTTGTAAGATCAACCTCGTTTTCATCTCCCCCTCCATTTAATGCTTTGCACGCAATCGGTATTGTATAATAATCGCGTCCGGAGTGCCATTCCGTCTCACCAGGGGGTTCAGCATGAAAATCTCAGAAACGATTCCACCAACTCAGGATTGCCTCGACCGCCTCCACGCCGTCATTCGCCGTAAACATTATTCCATCCGCACCGAGCAAGCCTACGTTGATTGGGTCCGGCGCTTTCTGGCATTCCATGCCCCGCTTCCGCCCGAGCGGCTCGCCGAGCCGGAGATCTCGGCCTTCCTCACCCACCTCGCGGTCCGCGAGAAGGTCGCCGCGTCCACCCAAAACCAGGCGTTGAACGCGTTGGTTTTCTTTTTCCGCAACGTCCTGCAAAAGAGTCTCGATGCTCCCTTCCAACTCGTCCGCGCCAAGCGTCCCCTCCGCCTGCCCACCGTGCTCTCGAAAGAGGAGGTGCATCGCGTTCTCCGCGGGCTCTCCGGTGAGCATTTGCTCATGGCCCAGCTGCTCTACGGGAGCGGTTTGCGCCTTATGGAAGTCCTGCGCCTGCGCGTGAAGGATGTCGATTTCGACTAGCATATGATCATCGTTCATGACGGCAAGGGATTCAAAGACCGCGTTACCATTCTTGCCGATCAGCTGATCGCGCCGCTCCAGGCGCATTTGGAAATCGTCCGCCAAATGCACGAAGCCGATCTCGGCCGCGGACTTGGGAGCGTGTACCTACCGTACGCTCTGGAGCGCAAATACCCAGGCGCCGCCCTGGATTGGAACTGGCAGTATGTATTTCCCTCCGACCGCCTCTCCGCCGACCCGCGCACCGGGATCGTCGGCCGGCATCATATCGATGAATCCGGACTCCAAAAAGAGGTCCGGCGCGCAGCAAGGGCCGCGGGGATTCAGAAGCCCGTCGGGTGCCATACTTTCCGCCACTCCTTTGCAACGCATTTATTGGAAGGCGGCTACGACATTCGCACCGTTCAGGAATTGCTCGGCCACAAAGATGTAAAAACCACAATGATTTACACTCATATTCTTCACCGGGGCGGAATGTGCGTAAGAAGCCCATTGGATGGTGTCCCGCCGCCCAATTCCCACACGTAGAACATTCACCGTTTCTGGTTTCATGGATCTTCCATAAAATCCGGAGACGGTAGTTCTCCGTTATGTCAGCGCCCGATCCAATGGTCAGATCGTGCTGTCACCCGGCAACTGTGCATTGGCGAAACGACATCGTGCTCTCCTCAGCCGCCTAACGGTTGTAGCGACACTCTATATAATGTGAGGCATCCAAGGAAGCGGGGCGTGTTCCTCTTGCGGTCGTTAACTGTATCAACAACGATTAACTAGTAACAAGGTGCTGAAAAATAAGATAGATGTCATTGCGAGCGACCGAAGGGAGCGAAGCCCCGGCCTCGCCCCGGCAAATGCAACTCATGCAAAGAGTGGGCCGGGGCGGGGCAATCTCGCTTTTCGCGTCAGAAAGCCCAGATTGCTTCGACCGCCCCGGTTGGGGTGGGCCGGGGTCGCTTCGCTCCCCCGGCCTCGCCCGGCGCCTGTCCCGAACTCCGAAGGAGTGAGGGAAAGCCGGGGCGGGGCTCGCAATGACAAATCCAGACTTTTTCAGCACCCTGTTAAATGGAAAACCTTGTCTTCCCTGTATTCTGTAAACTTTTTTTAAGCGCTGGCAGTTCCGTATATTATAAAAATAGAACCCCACAACCGTTTGCGATTGTCAGCCCTGCGGCTGCAGATAATTCTCCACCGCCCATCCCTGGCGCGTGGCGTCGTACACCCCCTGCAGCAGCCACCAGGTGTATCCGTCGGCCGAACGCGGGCCGTCGACGACGGTAAAGAGTTCGTGCGCGCTGGCCTGCGCGAGGATCCGCCCCTGGAGCGACGGCGCGTCGCGCAGCCGCAGCCCGTCGGCGGTCGACTCCACCATCGCGCCGACGCCGATCGTGCCCGGGATCACCGTGGGGAGCGCAATCGTGGGCGTGTAATACGGGGTCAACGTGGGCGTGGGGGGAACCGGCGTGAGCGACGGCGGCGGAAAGACCGTGAAGTACGGCGCCACGGCTTCCGCGGGGAGCGTCGGCAGGGGCGCGGTGTATATCGCCACCCAGGCGATGACGACGATTACTAGCGCCAGAACCGCGCCCAGCGCGAGAGACCACCAGGGCAAAATCCGCCGCACTCCGGCTCTCTCCCGGCGCAGCAGGGCATCCGGCGGCGGGGCGGATTCGGCGGGCGGTTTTTTTACGGGAACAGTCGGGGTGGTATTCATGATCGCTCGGAATTGCGGCAAGGCCGGGCCTGTGCTATCCTTCCCCCGGGATGGGCGCGATGATCGAACTCAACGGCAATCTTCACATCCATACGGGATATTCCGACGGCACATTGTATCACGCGGAGATCGCGGCCCGAGCCGCTGAAGCCGGCCTGGATTTTCTTTTCGTCACCGATCACAACGTGCTGGTGCGTGGGGTGAACCGCTGGTTCGAATTTCCCGGCGGCCGCCGGGTGCTGCTGCAAGCGGGCGAGGAAATCCACCAACAGGATCGCATCCCGCAAAAGAATCATTTGCTCGCACTGGGAATACCCGCCGACCTCGCCCGGCTGGCGCGCGATCCGCAGAAGCTCCTCGACGCGGTGAATGCTTCCGGCGGAGCGGCGTTTCTGGCCCACCCGTTCGATCCCGCCGCGCCCCTGGTCCACGAAGATTCCCTCGGCTGGGTTTCCTGGGACGTGCGCGGGTACGCCGGTTTGGAAATCTGGAACTACATGAGCGAGTTTAAATCGCTCCTGCGCAGCCGGGTGCGGATGATCTTCTACGCGCTCTTCCCCTCGCTTGGGATCAGCGGTCCGGATGCGGAAACGCTCGCCCGCTGGGACCGCTTGCTATCGGAAGGCGGGCGCGTTTCAGCCGTCGGCGGGTCGGACGCGCACGGCCACGCTTATGCGCTCGGCCCGCTGCGGAAAATCGTCTTCCCCTATCGATATCTTTTCCGCGCCGTGAACATGCACGTCCTGGTCGATGCAGTGACCGGCGATGAGGAGACCGACGGCCGCGCGATCGTCGCCGCGCTGCGATCGGGACGCGGCTGGGTGGCGTACGATTTGCCCAAACGGACCAACGGATTCCGTTTCTGGGCGGAAGGGATCCGGGGGCGCGTCGAAATGGGGGGAGAAATCCCCCTCTCCGCCCTCCCCGTCCTCAAAGCCGAATTTCCATTCCCCGCCCGATGGAATATCATCCGCGCGGGAACCGGATCGGTCGCGGGCGGATCGGGAACGCAAATCACGTTCTCCCCTTCCCAGCCGGGAGCCTATCGATTGGAAGCGCGGCGGCCCTTCCGCGGCCGCATGCGCGGCTGGATTTTCTCCAATCCCTTTTACGTCCTTTGAAGAACGCGGTTTCCTATCCCATGCGGCGCCAGCGGCTGAAGCCCGGGCGATCGCGGTCTTGCGCGCCGTTCCCGGGGAAACGCGCGGGGAATGATAGAATAGAACATCGGATATTTTTACGGAAACACGGAAAGACCAAGAAATTTTTGCTTGAAGGAGAGAATCATGAAAGTCACTTCGATCCCGGTGTTGGCCTGCGTGGCATTGGCGCTTGCCGCCTGCAGCCCGGCCCAGAATCCCGCCAGTCCAACCTCATTGTCACCCGTCACCGATACCACGGTCCCTGCCACGCCCACCGCGACGCTTGCTCTTCCGACCAATACGCCTTCCGGACCGGTCGGGTCGATCTCCGGGAACATCATTCCGATCGGCTCGCCGCAGCCCGCCACCTCCCTGAAAATCTTCGCGCGCGAAAAAAACGCCGGGACGATTTATACGACGGATTTTTCCATCGATGTGACGAGCTATACCATTTCCAATCTCCCGCCCGGAGTGTATAACGTTTTCGCATGGTATTACAAAGGAGGACTCCCCGGCGCGTATACTTCGGCGAAGATCACCTTCGCCGGGACATCCGAAGACCAATTCAACTGCACCAATTCGCTTTTGGATATCACGATTTCGACTTCGAGTTTGGATTTTAAGGGAGCGGACATTGCCTGTTGGGGAGGAAATTTCTTCTCGTACCTGCCGCAGGACCTGCTGCCGTAGATCCTCACCCGCTCATGGAATATCAAATGCGCCCGGAAGATTCCGGGCGCATTTTTATTTCCGCTTCCTCGCCGGGTTCATCCCCCGGGGCGCATGCCCGATCCGACGGTTCGGCGGGTTGTATGCCGTCCACGGGCCCGCTCCGCCTGCCGGAAGGGGCGCGCCGCCGGGAATATCCGCGTGCGTTTTCATTCGCCGATGAGCTGAACGATCAACTCCCGTTTGCGGGGGCGGATGTCGAAATCCACATAGACGATCTGTTGCCACCTTCCCAGAATCAACCGCCCGCCGGAGAAGGGGACGGTCAGCGACGGGCCGAGCAACGCGGCCCGCAAATGCGAGTGGCCGTTGCCGTCGTCCCAGGTGGCGTTGTGGGCGTACTCCCGCGCGGAGGGCAGGAGCTCCTCGAACATCCGCTTCAGATCGGCCACGCAACCCGGTTCGTATTCGAGCGTGGTCAGCGCGCTGGTCGAGGACGGGCAGAAGACCGTCGCCGTTCCCGCCTGAAGGTTGCTTTGTCCGACCGTTTCCTGCACCGCGTCGGTGATATTCCGCACGTCGGTCTGCCCCAGCGTGGATAATCTCAGTGGATAGGTTTGTACGTTCATGAGGACTTCCTCCCGGCCGGATCGTTCGATCCCGCGCGAATTCTACCTTGGCGCGTAGCTGCGGTTGAAGGCGGTTTCTGCGCGCAAACATGCATTCCCGCCCGGTGCCCGAAGCAGTCAGTTGATTGGGCATCTTCCTTTATATTGTGCCTACGGGGTTGAAAAAATCTCCCCCCTTTAGGATGCACGGAAGGAAGGAGCATCCTCCTCTCTTCACCCGCCCGGCTCCGGCAACTGCCGGACGCGGGAAACCGTCTGGAGGATCGCTCTCGTTTGTGTTACTACGGTATGGATCGCACGCGGATAAACCGATCCCCTTTTATTTTACCGGGGCAAATCCGGGCGTTTTTACGATCCCCCTTCCGTTTCGATCAAGACAGCCCGCACCACCGTCCGGTACCGGTAGGCATTGCTGTACCGGTTGTAATCTTGGCAGGTAATGAGCGTCAACCAAGAATTCTCTTCGTGCCGGAAGGGGGTTATATCCGTGGGAAGCACGCGCCTATTTTCGCGAACCTCATAGATAAATCGCTGTCCGCCCCCCAGCAGGATAATCCGGTCCCCCCAACCAAGCGTGCCCAGGTTAACGAAAGGTCCGGGCAGACCGTTGGAGAGATAAACATGGGCGGTGATGACGGAGTTCCCCGCGCTGCCCGGATAAGCGGTCCCCGCCAGGTATCCCGCTTGGTCCCATAGCCAAGTCAGGTCCCAGCCGCTGTCGGTTATCGGGACGCCGACCACTGGCAGGTTTTGATTCAACTTGGGAATTTCCAGGAGCAAACCGCCAAGATCGGCATACCGTTTGTTGGTGGTTTGAGGCGGCAGGGAAGTCACCCGGCCCGGTGCGAAGCCGGTCTCCGGCAAACTCAGAGCGGTGACCGTCACGGCGGAAGTAACGCGGTATATATCCGCCGGGTTGAGCGGATCGTAACGCCGTTCATGAGAAAACGTCTGGTTATAGACCGAAAGGTATGGAGGGGGTGGGGAGGGAACCAGCCCCGGCAGGCTGGTCCATTCGGCTCCCGCGGTATTGATAATGTTTGTCCCGGGAAGGTTATTGCCAAAGTCGGCCGTGAATTCGATGGTCGATTCCTCCCCCAGGCGGAGCGTGTTCCAGACGGCACGGATGATGGTGCGGCCCGTGCCCGGGTCGATTCCGGTGTCGTCCAGGAGATTCGGCGGGGTACCGCTCCCCGTAACGAAACTCAACGAACCGGGAACGTACACCACTCCCTCCGGAAGAATATCGTTGATGGATACGTCGTAGGCATCCAGTTGGCTGTTGCCGGTGTGGTAGATCCGCACCCGGTAGATTAAAGGCATCCCCGGTGCGGCCATGGAGTGATCGACGCTTTTTGCCAGCCCCAAATCGGATTCGATGATCCGGACCGGAGGGGTTTGCCGGGTGATATGTCCGGTGGCCCATTGCATCGTGGCGCTGTTGGATAAGGATACTCCCTGCACGTTGTCCTCGATGTCCAGCACGACGGCCCGGTAGCGGATGGTGATGCTCTCGGGATTGACCGAATCGGCATTGGTGACGGTGCCGAAATCGAAGGCCACCGTGGCGCCCGAATTGGTAATTAGCGGATCGTTTCCGCTCCCGATTCCATCGTTGCAATTGCCCGCGGCATGCAGATTAATCATGGAACTGGCCAAGCCGGCGCCGGCGGTGATGTCCGCGCAATCGACAAACGCCAAGCCGGGGTCGAGGGTATCCGTGACGGTATAGGTTCCGGTGGACGCCGGTGGAACGGTCAGCACAAGTTCGTAGGTCAGGATTTCACCGATGGCTACATCGGGGAGGGTCGTAACGGGGTCGGGAAAACTGTCGCCGACCAGTGTTTTTGTCAGATTGCGGTTCGTGATGATCGGCGCATTGCTGCTGGCGGCGTAATCGTTCAGCGAACCGCCCACCCCATCCGCGCCGGTTCGTTCGTTCGCGTCTCCTCCGGGGAGGGACGTCCAGGTCACGGTCGCGAGGTTGTTGACCGTTGTGCCGAACGGCGCGTTCACCGTGGCCTGGTAGGTAAGCGTCAGGCTTCCGCCGATGGGAAACGCCGCCACCGAGAATGAAACCTGGTTCCCGCTCGATCCGTTCGCCACGCCCGTCAAACCTCCCGAAGCCGTAATACCGAAGGAATGGAGATCGAGGGTCAGGTCGGATGGGAGCGTATCGAAGATTACGGCGTCGAAGGCGGTTGCCGTGCTCGACCCCGCGTGATCCACGACGACCGTGAACGTCACAACCTGGCCGGGCGCCGGATTGGGGTCGTCCACCGACTTGGAGATCCGTAAAACGGGTTCGACGACGGTCACGCTCTGGCTGCTGATAAAAGTATTGAGACCGACGATCAGCGAACCGATATTGGTCAGCGGCGGCGAGGATGCTTGATTGCCCGCTTCATTGAGCAACACCGCATCTAAACAGACAAGGAAGGAATTGTTGTTCGATACGTTGTCGGCAGTTACCGTGACAGCGGTGAAATCGAAGGTCAAGTTGGCGCCGCTGCCGCCGCCGGACGGGCTGATCGTCAACGTCGGGAGCGGAACGGTGCCGTTGAAGTCCGCGGTCAGGTTCCCGCAGGTGGCCGGCGGGTTGGTTTGGGTGACGAGCTGCATGGAGCCGGGAACGTACGCGAGTCCGTTTGGCAAATCGTCCAGCACTTGCAGCGACGGCGTCGTTCCTTCCGGCAGGGTGACCATCAGCCCGAAGGTGGCCGCTTCGCCGATGGCCAAGGCATTCCCGGCCGTGTGCCCGGCGGATGTGCCCTGGAGGGTTTTGCTGAAGATGGGAGCGCGGATATTCAGGGTCGCGACCGCCTGCCGGTCGTAGTGGTTCGGGTTCCCCGTCGGGCCGTTGGAACCGTCGCGCTCTCCGGTGCCGGTGCCGGGGGCGCCGGGAGTCTGATCCCCCGTGCCATGCGGACCGGGAAGCGAAGTCCACAGAACGGCGCCCGTGTTTGCGATCGCCTGGCCGGGGGTGACGTTGTTGGTGACGGTTACCTGGTAAGTGAGGATCACCTGGCTGCCGACCGGCATGGATCCGATGGTGAAATGCACGCTGTTCCCCGAAGATGCGTTAACCACCCCCGACACCCCGCCGCTGGTCGTGGCGGTGATCGAGGCCAGATCGAGGGTCAGGTACGTGGCCGGCGGAGTGTCGGTGAAATCCACGTCGAAAGCGGTCGCGGTGCTGTTGGTCGGCGCATTACCATCGTTGGTGATTGTTGCGGTATACGTAACCACGTCGCCCGCGTCCACCGTGCCGCTCATGGCGGAATGGGTTTTTGCGAGAGTGAGGAAAGGCTCGACGATGCGCACGCGCACTGCGGGAGACTCGATGCCGAACTGATCCGATGGAACGCCGGCATAGGTCCGCACGCTGTTGTCCCGGGTGTCGCCCGAATTGTTCTGGTCGGTTGTCTGGTTGTGCACCAGCGCGTTGAACTCGATGACGGCGAATTCGCCGTCGTCGTCCAGATCCGGGTTGGTCAGATCGCCGAGCTTGAAATAGATGTCGGTTCCGCTGCCGTACACGTCGGTATTCGTCGTCGTGCTGTCGGTGCTGCCGATATTCCCATCACCCAGCAGGCAGGGAAGCGTCGCCGGGGTGGTCGCATCCGCCGCGGTGCCGACCAGATCGCATCCGACGGGAATTGCCGGGATGCTGTCGCGCCCCGCGGAAACGATTCCTCCGTTTGAAATGAGCCCGATGCGCGCCGTGCCGTCATCCAGAAAGAGCAACCCGTTCGGCACCAGATCGCGCACTTGGTAATTTACAATCGTGCTCTCGGGGATGCGCGCGACAATCCGGTAGCGGATGATTTCCCCGATCGTCACCTGCTCCACCCCCGAAAAGACGGTGCTTGGTTCCGAGGTGTTCACGATGTACTTGGCGGGGGCGCCGCTGATCGTAACGGTCGCCTGGTCGGTATACGGCGAAGGCGACGGCACATGGTTCGGGCCGCCTTCCTCGCCGGCGTAACGGAGCAACGTTTCGGTGTTGATGACGTTGCCGGGGGCGACAATGGTGCGGATCTGCAGGTCGTAGGTGATGAGAATGACGTTGTTGCCCGAGTTGGGATCGTGCGCTTGGCAGACTCCCGCACCGACCGGGTCGACCAATTCGATCCCGGCCAGGAAGAGTTCTTCGCCGCAGGGATCGTTATCGCCGACGGCAAGGCACCCGCTCGTCAGGCCATGGTACGAGATCGGCCCGGTGCGATTCCCGTAATACACCTGCAGGTTCAATCCGGTGGCGGGGATTTGATATTGCGGTTGCAGAACGTCCGCGATCCGGATGTCGAACGCGCCTTTCAGGCTGGTGCCGGTGTTTTCGACCGTGATGGCAAACGTTACGGTATCGCCCGCGTCCACGTCGCGCACGTCGCTGTTGATGGGCCGCGCGGCAAGTCCGCTGGAATTGATCGTGCCGGTCCAGCGCGGCGCCGAACCGGGCGCCTGGAATGTCACGCCCGCCGGTCCAAGATTGGGCGGATTAAAAATGTTTCTGGTATTGCTGGTATAGACGACACCCTTGGTCGAACGCAGCACCGGCTCGGTCAGGATCAATTGGACGATGGAATCCGAACCGACCTGCCCGGCGTTGGTGCTGCCCTCGACGGCGTGCGCCTGATTGGTCAGGTACATCTGATCGGCGAAGGGTTCGGTGGCCACGACGACGCTGAACAGGATGTCCACCGTCCGGGATAAGTTGAGCGGGTTGTCGTAATTCCCGTAATAGAAATCCAGCCGGTTGTTGGCGACGTTTGCGGTGAACGCCGGGACGATGCCCGAATAGGCATAGAAGGTGTCGGTCGGTCCGAAGTTGGCGCGCCCGGCGGCGGGAATGACGGTCGGCTGGCCGCTTTGTCCGACCGCATCGAATCCCCACGCCGGTCCGTCGTTGTGGGCGCCGCCGGGCGGCAGGGTGTCGTAGTCGTTGGCGTCGGGATCCGCGACGAAGAAGATCGGCAAGGGCAGGTAATCGGCGAAGGCCAGCCTTTCCTCGTCGCTGGTGGGCATCACGTAGGTGATCCGGTAGGTGACCTTGTCTCCCGGCGCGATCCGGGGCGGCGAAGCAAAGGAGGTGCTGTCGTTGATGGCGTATATTCTCTTGGAAAGCGCGCCCGTAGGGATGGCGAAGCCGGCCTCGGCATCATCCGTGACGGTCCCGCCGGGCGCAAACGTGCCGGTATCCAAAAGGCGCCCGGCGACGGTCACGCGGTCCTGGAATACGTCCCCCTGATCCACGCTCCAGTCGCCGGAAGGATAGTTGTCCGTAAAGTTATCCTGAATGACGGAATGGAAATGGATGACCCCCGTGGTGCCGCCGTCGTTGTAGGAACAATCGGGGTGGGGGCTGCCCGCGACCGGATCGACGCAGCCGCCGATCATCCTCCCATTCTGACCGCGGGTGACGATCTCATCCGAAACGCGGAAGAGCAGCTTTGTGGTTCCATCCGTGGCCGGATTTTCGGGCGGGGGCGGAGGAGGTCCGTCGGTGAGATCGATCATCGAAACATCGACGGTATAGTTGGCCGAATTAAAATCGGCCGTGCCCAGCGCGTACCCGTTGCCGTCCACTGCGAGTGTTGGAACGAAGCTCGGATCGAAGTGCTGCCCGTCGGAAAGGACATCGGTGACGATCACCTGGTCGAAGGCGAAGAAATCCGAAATCTGGAACTCCAGCGTGTAATCCATTACGTCGCCGGGGGAATTGACGCCATCGGTGATGTTGGCAACGCTCTTCTGGATGGCCAGCGAGCGGTCGATCAGCGTATGTTCACAGCCGGCCGGGTTGGTGGTTGTCAGCTGGGGTGGATCGCGCAGGTCGATGGGAGTCCACGAGCCGGAGACCCGGGCATTGTTGCAGGAAGACACTGCGGTTCCAAAAGCGGGGTCGATGACGCTCAGCCCGTTGGCGTCGTCCCCCGGGATAAAAAATGAAAAGGTGACGGCAGCATCATTCGCGCCGGCCCCGCCGGTGACCGTCGGCCAACGCACCACCAAATCGTTATTCGGCGGATTCTGCGCCGCGCCCAGGGTTGGATGATCGTCGACAATGTATCCGCCCGGCGTTGCGGATACTATGGAAAGATATTGCATATTGTCCGGCAGCAAATCGGTGAGCGTCAGGTCGGTAATCGTCTGGCCGGTGGGAATATCCACCGACACCGTATATTGCCTGGCGAAGTTCGGGCCGGTGGCGGTTTCGGCGGATGTATTCGCCGGCCCGGTGTAGGTTTTGGAAAGGGTGAGCAGCGTCGGCGTGATCGACGCGGAGGTATATCCGCTCAGCGTGGCGCTGGCCGCATCGCCGCAGCACCAGTCGTCGAGCGGGGTGAAACCGAATTCATAGCCGCCGCGCGCCCGGATGGTAAGCGGGTAGTCCAAGTCCGCCAGGTTGCTTAGGTTGACCGTCATTTGAATCACGGCCGGAGGCTGGCCGGCGGAAAAGCTGCCGAACGGCAGGCGGATATCCACCAGTTCGTCCCCGGGCGTTCCGCTGACGGTGATGAAATGCCCGCTCCCATCCCGCACGATCGGGTCGGTCGCCGTTCCGCCGGCATTAAACGTTGTCCGGTAAAAATCCCCGGGGGGGAGGGAAGCTCCCATATAGGTGGCGGAAATGGTTGTCGTTCCCAAGCCGTCATCGCCATCCGCTCCGGTTCGCGGGATCTGAAGCTCCAGGAACGGACCATATCCGGCTTCGCCTTCCGGATCGTTGTTATCGAACGTGACGGTAAACGAGACGGCGTCCGTACCGATCAACGCCGTAGCCGGAACCCCCAGCGTGACGGTCGGCGGGTCGATGACACCGGGAGTGAATCTCGGAGCTGCCGAGGCCTGTTGGAAGAAAGTGGCTGGAAACGTAAAAATAACAACCAGGGAAACCGAAAGGGAAAAAACCCGGAAATGATTAATACGGGGAGAAAACTTGCGGATTCGGAAAAATAAATCGGGGCTTGGACTTTTATTTGTGTTCAAGCCGCCTCCCAAAGCAAAACACGGGCTGCTCGCCCGCCATCTGAAGGTGCTATTATACGATGAAAAATAAGATTTTTACGGTTCTGCGATCCGGCTTTCGGTGGCCAGATGACTACGGAACCATCGAGATTCCGCATGAGAAAATGCAGGACGAATAAATCGGACAATTTTATAAAATTCATCCAATATATTCCCGATCCATCGCTTTTTCTACTCTCCGCCTTCATCCGGGGATTGCCCGCCTTCAGCGGCGACAACCATCCCACTCCGTCCGGCAATCGGAAAGCCGCTGGGGAGTCTGCGTTGCGGCTCATTTATTTTTATCAGCGTCGCCGGCAGGCGCGGTAAGGGAAAAAACGCGCGTTGTCCGGCCCTTCTAGGGAACCGGCTCGGATCAAACCGTTCCGCCTTTTCCACAGCAACAGCCCGGCGCTTGCTGGACATCTCTCTCGAATTGATGGAAAATAGCACCGGTATTCGGTCCGGACGGGGAAACGGATCCTTCCCGCGGAGGTTGTATGCTGGAATTTATCGGGGCATTGTTCAATTTCCTGATCCGCCTGCTGGCGGTATTGCTTTGTTTGCTGTTTATCGTCACCATCATCGTAGTCTTGCTACTGGTCAACGCGGATTCCATGCTGCTCTCGCCGACGGTTTACCAAAACGCGCTGGTCCGCGAGCGGATCTACGAACGGCTGCCGGACCTGGCGGCCGCTCAGATTTACATGGGGATGCATCCGTCGGGCGAAGGCGAGACCTGGGCAAACGGAGGCAACCCGCTCCAATACGCCGGTCCGGAAGCATCGGCATGCGTGCGGGCCGCGCTGGGCGAGCAAACCTACCGCGATATTCTCGGCGGCATCCGTCCCCCCATCCAACCGGAAATCGACTCGATGGCGGAATGCGGGGTCGGCGGTTCCGCCGGTACCGGCGGAGCGCCCGCCTTCTTTAAAACGCTTTCACAGGATCAATGGACGTCAATTCTGCGCACGCTGCTCCCGCCATCCTGGCTGCAATCCCAAGTGGAAAGCGTGCTGACCCAGGGATTTCAGATTTTGGAAAAGCCCGGCGCTCCGCTGAGCATCACCATCGACATGCGGGAGTTAAAAGACCGGCTTATCGGCCCGGCCGGAACCGACGCCGTTTTTCAGATTATCCAAACCCTGCCCGCCTGCCCGGCGGGATACATGCCGACCTCCCTCGATCCCTCCCGGCTGCTGCAATGCAAGCCTTCGGACGATCTTCTGGCGATGGTCAAACCGCAAATTTCCAAAGCCCTTGCCGACGCCACGGTCGGTATCCCGGACCGGATGGATATTTTGAAACAGCTGCGCGATTCCGGCGCGGTAAACGTCGAAGCGCTCGGCCTGCCCGTCGGCCCGCGGCAATTGCTGCAGATTGGACGCTGGGTCGTCCGCCTCAGTCCGATCCTGTGCGTCGCGATCCTGCTGATCGTCACCCTGCTGGTGGTGCGGTCGTGGAAGGGTTTCCTGCGCTGGTGGGGATACCCGCTCCTGTCGGCCGGGGTGGCAGTCCTGCTGACCGCCATCGTCCTGTGGGTCGGTCTGGATGTCGTCGTCTCGCTCGGCCGGGAAAACCTCCCCGCGAACGTTTCGATCGACGTCTACGATACCGTCGCCGGGATTCTGGTATTCATCACCCACCGTTACTCGCTGGTGACGGGCGCCGAGGGGATCATCCTGGGGTTGATCGGCATGGGATTGGTCATCGGCTCGTTCTTCGTGGGCCGCGGGAAACGCGCCGCGGGAACCGGGACCCCGCCCGCCGCCGCGCCTCCTCCGCTGAACGCGCCCCCGCCCCCACCTCCGCCGGCCGATGTCACGCACCAGAGCGGAATATTCGGGATCGACCGGATCCGCGCCTAAACGATAAGTCCACCACCCCGCAAGCGGTAAAATATGTTTTCCAACCGCGGGCGGCACCGAGACCCGCGGGAAAACCGACCGCATCCCATTGCCTCAATTTTCGGATATCGCATGAACAAAAAAACCTTGGGCACCCTCGTGCTGATCTGGCTAGGTTGGTTCCTGGTTTTATATACCTTCCAGACAGTTGTTTCCGCGCGGTTCGACGTGGCGCGTCCGGATACCGCGGTATTCTGGTCCTCCGATCTGACGCTGGCTTCCAGCGCAAGCCGCTCCATCTACCTGGAAGATCCCTTCCTGAACAATCAGGTCGCCTGGGATTCGGAGTATTACCTCGGAATCGCCGTGGGCGGATACGACGATCCCCGCGGCGGCCGGGAAACCAACCCCGTCACAGGCCGCGCGACCGAGCGCAACTATTCCTTTTTCCCCCTCTATCCCTATTTGATGAAAACGCTGGCCGTGCCGTTGGAAATATTCGAGCTGCCTCCCATCGCCACCGCCGCGCTGGCGGGGGTCATTCTTTCATTGTTGGGCACTCTGGGGGGGATGATCGCTTTGTACGACATCACCCGGGAGTATTTCGACGACGAAGGGAGCCTGCGGACCGTCTTTTACCTGCTGATCTTTCCGTCCGCTTTCTTCCTGGCCCAGATTTACACCGAAGGGTTGTTCATCGGCCTGGCTTTCGGAGCGCTGGCCCTTTCGAAACGCGGAAAGTGGTTGGAAGCGTCGGTGCTGGCCGTGTTCGCCGCTTGGACCCGCGCCTATGGGGCGGTACTGGCCTTCCCCCTGGCGATCGCCTGGTTCCGGTCCGTTCCCTGGCGGCAATTCGATCGGCACCTGCTGCGAAAAACGGTTCTGCAGGGAGTGAGCATTTTCCTTCCGATCGCGGCTTATCTCCTCTGGCGCTTTTCGCCCCTCGGGCGAGGGTGGGCTGAGCTGCAAGTTTTCTACTTCGGGCGGGGGTTCCTGACCGTGGAAACCTCACTGGCCAGTTGGGCCCAGGGCTTCCAATATGCCACGACCAACGGACCGGCGACGGTGTACTTCGGAATCCAGGTGCTTGCGCTGGCGATTGCATTCCTGGCCAGCCTGGGTTTGATCCGCCGGGATCCACCCGTTGCGCTCTACAGCCTGGCGGTGGTGATCCTTTCCATCTTCAGCGGATCCGCCCAAAGCCTGGAGCGCTACATGCTCGCCGCTCCGGCCACCTTCATCGGGCTGAGCTGCCTCGGACGGCGCAAAGCCTTCGACAAGACTTGGACGATTGCCAGCCTGCTCCTGATGGGAATGTCGGTGGCGCTGTTTACACTAAAATTCTGGGTGGGGTGATTTTTCAACAACCGCACCATATTCCTTGGATGGCGAGAGGGGGGTGCATTAATTTCCACCGGTAAATTCGATAGCTTAGCGGTGCTTCCTCAGCGGGCTTGTTTTTTACCGTTTGCTTAAGGCATTTGTTTATTCTAAACTATATATCATTCCCTGTTCGGAACCGGCCCTTTTTTACCGGTTTGCAGTCCAATAGCCCGGATGAGCCATCTCTTCGGGCTACCCTGGACGATGGGGAAGGTATAGGATCGATTCGGATCCGGGATGGCATCCTACATCGGAAGAGGCTATTTGCTTATGAAAAAGTCAACGATCGACCGGTTGACCCATCGGCAGCTTCAATTGATCCTCACGTACGCGCCGGCAGGACTCGGCCATCTGAGAATAACCGACGCCCTCTATGCCGGCCTCCCGGACACGGTAAACCCGGTCTTGCTGGGAAGCCAGGATACATCCATTCAAACGATTCACAGAATAACAAGTATTCATCCCATCGCCAGAGCGATCTACGAGTGGCTGGTATCCGGACCGCTTTCCAATTTGGTCAACAGCTTGTATCGCCTCTCCCTGCGGTGGAACACGGGCGTTGTCTACCGGGAGATGGCCCGGTTAATCGACGAAAGGCTCGATCCGCCTGATGAGGTCCTGGTGGTGTCCACGCATTTCGGGCTGGCGCACAAGCTGGCGGCAATCAAAGATAAATTGCAGAAGGAAAAACACATCAAGATGGTCCTGGTGGTTTTCGTGTCCGATGACACTTTCCAGCACATTTGGTACGTGGACGGGGCGGATCTCCTGGCTGTTTCCAGCGAGTACACCAAGAGAAAATATGCCGCCTACGGGAAACGCCTGGGAAGAGAGGTGAGAATAGAAGTCGTTTCCTACCCCTTAAACCCGGATTTGGAAAAACCCCTGGGCCCGCGCGCCATGAAAGAGAAAGCCGACCAGCTGGATCCCAAGAGCAGGGAACCGATCCAGGTTTCGATTCCCATCTCCGGGGCGGCCGTAGGCATGGAATATTTTTCCCGATTGATCACGGGTTTGCGTGAGAAATCCAAACGGTTCCGGTTTCATCTCGTATCCAAGGACGCCCCGTTTACCAGGAAGTTCCTCTCCCAATGGGAAGGCAAACCGTGGATCGAATTGCATGTCGGCAAGATGGATCGGGAAGTGGTTGACCTTTATGATGAACTCATGGAAAAGCATGTGATTTCGCTCGAGGTAACCAAGCCCAGCGAACAGGCCTTTAAGGCGCTCCTGAAGACGCAATCGCGCGGCGGTGTGATTCTGCTGTTTTCCCAGCCCATGGGCATTCAGGAATACGACAACCTGGATTTTCTGGGGCGGCATGCCCTCCTTCCCTCGCGGCCGACCAATGCGGAGCTCTATGAGCTGTCTGGGGACGGAGTCACAATGGATGCTGACCTGCGGGGAAGGCTATTCGAGGTATCCCGCACCTGGAGGGGTGTGCGGATTCCGGTAGACGCCGCGAAAGCCGTGGATTTTATTTGGTGGCTGCACAGATCCGGAATCTTTTCCCGGATGCTGGCCGGCAACAAAACCCTCAAGGTTCGCGATGAAGGCGAGGACATCCTGGGCTCAAAAGGCGTGGAGGAGTTCTGGGATCTGGCGACGTCGATCTAGGATAATAAAAACCTCTTCGTTCGATTCGTTTTCCAAAAAACGATTCTATTAAAAACAAGAAGACGATCGACGATGGTCTATGGTTTATCGTCGATCGTCACATGAACTACGTCCCCCGCCAGAATCGTCCGTTGCGATCTATTGCGCAGCCTCAGGATGAGCGCGCCGTTTTCATCGACCGACTCCGCCTTACCGGTGATTTCTTCCTCCGGCAGCTCCACCCGAACGTACAGGCCGAGGGTTTCCAGCGCGCGCGCCCATTCTGCGCGCAGGCTTTCGCCGCGGCAGACGGCCCGGTAGAGCGGCTCCATTTCCTCCAGGATCACGCGCAGCAGTGCGGTCCGGGATCGCGGCCTTCCTAACTCGACGAGAATGCTCGTCGAGTCCGGCGGGATGCCCGCCACGCCGAGCGGATCGAAGTTCACGTTCAGTCCAACGCCGACGATCACATAATCCAGCCTCTCCCCGTCCAGTCCGAGCTCGCACAGGATCCCTCCGGCTTTGCGGCCGCCGATGAGAATATCATTCGGCCATTTGAGGCGCGCCGTCAAACCGCAATCGAGCCGGATTCCTTGGATCACGCCGAGGCTAACAGCCATCGCCGCCTGCAGTGCGCGCGAATGCGGGATGGGGGGGCGCAGGAGCAAAGAGAAGAGCAGGCTGCTCCCGGCCGGAGCCTGCCACGCGCGGCAGAGCCGTCCGCGGCCGGCCGTCTGATAATCGGCAATCGCCAGCGCGCCCTCCGGTTCTCCGGAGCGGGCGAGCTTACGGATGATCTCGTTGGTGGAGGGGCAATCGAGGAAAAAATGCACGGTGCGGCGGAGAAGGCCGTTGCCGAGGGATTCGAGGAGGAGAGGATCGTTGGACATGATGATTGCCGGTGCGTGCTTCCTATTAATCCGCGATTCCTCGCCCCCTAAAGAGGGCTCGGAATGACACATGTCGGGGGTCCCGTTATTTCCCTTTGGCCGCCGGCTCGCGCTTTACCGCTTCGGCCAACTCCTCGGCGTGATCGGCCAGGCTTCCCAGCACGCCGTTGACGAAGCGCGGTGCGCTGTCGGATCCGTACAGCTTGGCCAGCTCCACGGCCTCGTTGATCGCCACCTTCACCGGGCTCACCCGGCCGACGGCGAACTCCCACAGCGCGATGCGGAGGATATTGCGGTCGACAATGGCGATCTGGTTGACCGGCCATTCGGGCGCGAAGCGGGCGATCCAGCGGTCGAGCCGGGCGCGTTCCTTTAAAACGCCGAAGACCAGCTCGCGCGCGAACTCGTGCTGGCCTTCTGGTAGTTTGCCTTCCTCTTCGCGCTCGGCCAGAACCGCGCCGGGCTCGTGAGAAGAGCAATCCAATTCATAGAGCGCCTGCAGCGCGACCGTGCGCGCCTTGCGTCTGGCCTTCATGGGAACGAGCGATCTCCGCGGAGGGATTATTCCGACGGGGCTGGAGCGAAATCCTCGATGTGCACCAACACCTCCCCCACTTTCATCCCGATGATCTCGGTGATGGCGCGGCATACTTCGAGCTGCACCTTGCGCGCCACCTCGCGCGCGTCAGCCTCCGGATGCATCACGAGAAACAGTTCGGCCGAAACCTCTTCGCCGCGGGTTTCCAGGCGCACCCCCTGCGCGGCGCCCCGGCGGAACGGCCGGTTGACCCCGCCTGGAACCGGACTCATGCCGGCCACACCCGGCACGCTGAGCGCTGCGAGCCGCGCCACCGTGACCAATACGCCGGGAGAGATGAAAATCTTGCCGGAAACGGGAGTGAGATCCATGCTCACCTCACATCATCACCATGCCGCCGTCGACGCTGAGGAT
>JBEKLP010000039.1:0-22461 GCA_050010135.1 Anaerolineales bacterium | reverse complement strand
CGCGCTGGAAGCGCTCGAATTGGACCGGATCGCCCAGCCCCGACGCGTCCGGAATCTTGAGCACCACATCGCGCTGCGCCGCCGGATCGAAGGCGCGATAGATGTCGCTCATCCCGCCGCGGGCGATGTGGGAGCGGATCTCGAAACTGTCGAATCGATCTCCCGGTTTGAACATCGGTCTCCGGATTATAGCATCGGGTCTTCGGGCGCGGACGGTTCTCGGTGAAGCAACCGGGTGAGTACGCGGTGCAGCGGAGGTTGCGGATTCGATTCCCCTTTGGGAAGCATATTCAACTGGATGACGATCGCCGAGACGTTATCATCGCTGCCGCGCTCCAGCGCCAGGTCGACCAGCGTCCGCCCGAACTCCCGGGAGGATTCCTCCCCGGAGGATGCCTCCGCGATCTCCCCGTCTTCCATCGCCGACCAGACTCCGTCCGTGCACAGCAGGATCCGGTCGCCTGCTAGCAGGTCCAGGCGGAAGATATCCGGTTGGATGAACAATCCCAATCCCAGCCCCTTGGTCAGCTCCGAGCGGCGGTCGTGGCCGCGGATTTTTTCCGGCGCGAGAATGTGCATCCGCACCATCTCGCCCACCGTGGTGTGGTCGCGCGTCAGGCATTCGGCCCGGCGGTCGCGGATACGGTAGGCCCGGCTGTCGCCGACGTGCGCCAAATACACACGTGATCCTTCCACGCAAACGGCGGTAAGCGTCGTCCCCATCTGGGGGATGCCGAGCTTCTGCATCGCCTGCTGCAGCCCGAAGTGCGCTTCCTCCATCGAGCGCCGCAACGCACTTTCCGTCTTGGAGGAAGTATTGCGCAGGAAGGATTCAAAGAACACCTGCAGGGCGACGTGGCTGGCAAACCGGCCCTGCGGCAACCCGCCCATGCCGTCGGCGACAGCGAAAAGCGCGCGCAGCCGGACTTCATGTTCGGACGGACCGGCCATGCGAAAGGCGTCCTGGTTGTCGCTCCGCTGCGTTCCGGTGTCGCTTATTCCAATCGCGGTAAGCACCGTGGAGATCTCCAGTGTGGTGGAAAGCAGGGAACGCAGCGGCGATCCTGCGGAGGGAAGCACCGCTGTTTGCATCCGCACGTCAAATCCCATTGTGCCGCCTCCAAAAAAAATCCATCCGGCGGGTGGCCGCCCCCGCCGGAAGCAGAAAGGAGAAGACCGGTTATTTCACCGCCAGTGATCGCGCCGGGGGCAGGATCGGCTTTCCCTGCGCGCGGCTGTTCCAGACCAGATAGGTGCCGCTGACAACCGCCCAAAGGATGGAAATGCCCAGACCGATCGCGGTCGCGTTCTGGGATGTGCCCCCGCTGGCGAGTCCGACCAGAGCGATCGCCACCAGCATTCCGACGTTGCCGATCAGCCCGAGCGCCGGAATGAACGCGTGTTTCCACGCGCGGAAATCGCTCCTGCCGGCAAAGGCCACGAACGTCAATCCGCAGATCAGCGCGTACAGGACGAACGTGCCGAAGTTCGAAGCCAGCGTGATTCCCATCAGGGCGGTTACGTTTTGCGATCCGATCGCGCCGAAGACGGCCGATACACCAACCAGCAGCCAGATCCCCACGTAGGGCGTCGCGTACTTCCCGTGCAGAATTCCCATCAAACCCGGCATCTCTTTATCCTGCGCCATGGCGAAGGAAATCCGGACGGCGGTATTCATCGCCGCGAGCGTTGTGCCGAGCACCGCCAGACCCACGGTAAAGGCGATGACGATCATCAGCGCAAATCCGTTGCCGGCCAGCATGGAATCGCCGATCAGCTTGATCAGGTCGCCGATGGGCGCGCCCGAGGCCGCGGCGGCGGCCATCCCCGACACGATCTTTCCGTCGGCGGCGGTGGCGGTGAGCTTTTCGGAAATGGCGTAGTTGGCGGCAAAGTATTGCAGCAGGTAGGCGAATAGACCCTGGATCGCCAGGGAGAGGATCACCCCGCGCGGGATGTCGCGGCGCGGATTCTTTGCCTCCGCCGCCAGCGAGGTGGCGGATTCAAATCCGACCAGGATCAGGATGGCGATCGTGGATTGGAACAGCATGGCAAACAGGTTATGGGGAAGCACAACCGAAACGGCGGTCGGGTGGACCCACTGCGTCGCGCCCAGCGGGTTGGTCAGGCGGAAGGCGATGGCCAGGACCGAAAATCCCACCAGCGAGACGAGTTGGATGATGTTGATCACCAGGCTGACGACCGTGGAGCCGTTGATCCCCCGCACGGCGATGAACCCGACGAAAGCCGAGAAAGCCACGGCGATGGCCGCCAGCCCCAGCGGCGGGACCGTGACGCCGAACTGACCGCAGATGTACGCCATCAGCGTCGCCATCATCGCCACCATCACGCCGGGATACACCCAATAGAAGAGGTGCGCCGCCCAGCCGGCGACAAACTTGGAGACACGTGCGAAGCGCCGGTGGGCCGGTTCGTCGCGGTCCAGGAAAGCTTTATCGGCGAAGTAGTAGGAGCCGCCGGCGCCGGCTTCGGGATACTTCCGCGCCAGTTCGGCAAACGACAGCGCGGTGAGAAACGCGATGATCAGCGCGAAGAATACACCGCTCCAGATGTCTTTTTCCATGCCGGCGCCATTCACGCCGGCGGCCGCCTGCAACTGGAAGGTGATCCATAAAAATGCTCCGGGGGCGATCAGGGCCATCGCATTGACTGTCACACCCGTCAATCCGAGGGTCTTTCGCATCGTGGTTCCGTTCGTGCTGGCGTTCATGGCATCCTCCCGATTATTTGAATTTTCCGCACCCGTAGCGAATCTGATGTGCGGAACAACCGTGGTTTAAAGCTCGACGCCTTGAACTGAGTTGCGGGGGTTCAAGGCGTCGTGGCCTGCGATTAATAATTTTCTTCCCCCGGTCGTCCCGGCAACCGGGGGAAATTACGGGATAATCCGGACGGCTGCCCCGGAAGATTCGGGACCGGCGACGGTTACCCTTGCTATTTTTCCTTTAAATCAGATGCCTCCGGTGAAATCCTACCCGGAGGCATCCTGGCCTGATATGTTTTATCCGATTATAGGTATTTCATTTTTCCTAAAAACACCCTATCGGGCCAGTGTTCGGGGTATTTTCTTTGGGATGGTATACCGAAAAAGGCGTAGAGAAAAACCGATCGCCGCGCTGCCGTCCTTTAACGGATTGTGGACCGAGAGGAACAAAGCGCCCGGCCCCCACCACCCAAGGTGTGACCCCGCGCTTTGCTCCCTTCGATCCGCAATCCGGAAAAAAGGAGAGGAATGGACGGAATAAAATAAGCCCCACGCGGAAATCCGCCTGGGGCTTCTTGGCCCGTCGAGAATATTCTTTTGTTCAAGTATCGCTAGTATATTCCACGGAATGATTTTTTCCACCCCCCGATTGGGCCAATTTTCGTATTCCCCAAATTGATCAGAAAGACGTTATTTTCCCAACGCTTTCGACAGGAGTTTGGTTGCCTCCTCGGTAGTGGGGTTCCCGAAAACCGCGCCCAATATGGAACCGTTGGTATCGGAAACCACCAAATCATCCAACCCCGCGCCTTTCAACCCTTGCAACCCCGCCGCGGCCCTTTTGGAATTCGGAAATTGCACCAATAGCAATTTCATCTGGCCTGAACTTGCTGGATATAGTCCATATACGGCGTTGGTATCCTGCCCCAAACCGAGCAGATTTTGCCCGCCGAGCCAGAGTTGATCTTGAATGGCCAATTCCGCGTGGAAATATTTTGCCGATCCGGGTACGAGTTGACCCGAAGGCAGCCATCCGACAAGCGCCGGGCGGGAGCCGCCGATGGGCAACGCGTTGGAAATGAGTAGGGCTACGCCTTCCAGATCGTCGTCGGAAAGACTGGTGGTCGCGGTGAGTACGACATAAAAACGGTCCTGCCAGAAATAGATCCGGCTTCCGGATTCGAGCAGGGCTTCATTGGCATGCCCGATCGAGACCGCAACGGCACCGGCATGCCCGGAAAAAAGACCGTACGCGTCGGCTGTGTTCGTCAAACGCCAGACTTCCGCCACCAGCCCTAAGCCTGCCGTATTTTGATACTGCCTGGTCGCCACCTTCTCGAAGCTGTAGGTGAAAAAATACTCCGACGCGCCGTCGATGTAATTGAAGAGAGTCTGGCGGTCGAACGTTTGGGCGTTCCCCAGGGGAGTCCATCCCGTCATGGCGGCGGCCTCCGGAAGCGCATTTTCCGGCTCCGGAACGGGGGTTTTGGAGCATCCCGACATTAACACAAGGAATAGAATAACAAGAACCAATATCGCCGCGCGCAAGGAATTCCACTGTGATGAACGGGTCAGTGGCGAAGAGGATTTATTCCGCATGAGGTCTCCTGCTATCCATTGATTGTTCTTAACGGCTTCTTTCCATAAAAGACGATCCGGATGGAAAGATTATAACATTCCCATTTTTTCATTCTCGACTTGAGAATATATTATTTTTCAATATGGAGGTTTGGCCGGTACACGGAATCCACCGAAGAAAACAGAAGACACCGAAAAATCAATTATAGATTTTAAAAACCTAATTGGGCTTTCGGTGCCTTCCGTGGTTTTTTCCGTGGATTCCGTGTACTGTTCTCGAATACCTACCCGCAGAAATGATTCGCGCTTTTTAAATCGGAATCCAGAATCGGATCGAAGTTCCCTTCCCGAGGTTGCTTTCGGCGCGGATTTCGCCCCCGTGCGCCTGCACCAACCGCTTGGCAATCGCCAGCCCCAGGCCGGTGCCGCCGGAATCCCGGGATTTGAAGTACCGGTCGAAAATGAACGGCAGATTTTCCGCGGGGATTCCACCGCCCGTGTCCTCCACCAGGAATTCCATGCGGGTGTCGTTATCCGGCAACCGTCCGCAACCAATTCGAACCGAGCCGCCGGAGGGGGTATGGCGCAGGGCATTGGACACCAGATTCTCCAATACTTCGCGGATCCGGGCGGTGTCCATTTCGACCTCAGGCAACCCGGCGTCCGGTTCACCTTTCAAGGCAACTCCCGCTTTCTCCGCCTGGGTTTGCATCGCGCGAACCAGGTCGGTTACCAATCGGCTCGGATCGTACAGTTCCTTTTGGAGGACCAGTCGCCCCGTCTCGGCCAGCGAAAAAGTCCGCAGATCCTCGATCAGCCGCGAAAGGATTTGAGTTTCCTCGAGTAGAACGTTGAGATGCTCGTCGTCGCGGGGATAGACGTTGTCCAGCATTCCCTCCAGGTTTCCCTGAAGCACGGTTAACGGAGTCCGAAGCTCGTGGGAGATATCCGCCAGCAGGTGTTTGCGTTGTTCATCGTATGCCTCCAGCCGGGCGGTCATGGTATTGAAGGATTCAGTAAAGTCCCTTACCGGAAGAGGACCGTGAATCCGCAGACGGGTTGTGTAATCCCCGGAAGCCACCCGCTCGGCCGCTTCCATGACCTCGTCCAAGGGATTTACCATTCGCCGCAAAATTCCGCCGAGGATGAGCAGGAAGGCGGCCAGCAGGAAAAGTGGAACCAGAAAGACGATCCAGTGAGAGATGTCGGCGAGCCGTCCGGTTTGAAAAAATGAAAGGAGGAAAACGATCGAACAGCCCAGCCCGGCGAGGAGGAAAAACAGCGGGATCAAGCACCCGATCCGGAAATGAAACGGCCCGCGCCGGCGCCGGTGGTGGAAAAAGCGTTCAGGCGGCCAGGGTTCGTTCTCGGGCCACCAATTCGGCCGCCGGTGTCTATTCCACCGTTCCGGTTTCCCGTTCACGGGGTTTCCGCCTCGCCGCCCGGGGTGTCGGAGAGTTTATACCCCACGCCATAAATCATCAGCAGGCGCCGCGGCTGGCGCGGATCGGATTCGATTTTATGGCGCAGATTCTTGATGTGGGAATCGATCGCCCGTTCGAAGGTTTCGAAGGATATTCCATGAATGGCATCCAGCAGCTGGGCGCGCGTGAACACCCGGCCCGGTTGGCGGGCCATCGTGGCAAGCAATTCGAATTCCGTCGCGGTTAGTTCCACCTCGCGGTCGTTGATCAGCACACGATGGCGGACCAGATCGATAAGCAGATCCCCCGCACGCAGGACGTCAGCCGGAGCCGACTCCTTCGAGGCTTCGCTCCGGCGCAGCACGGCCCGCACGCGCGCAACGAGCTCTTTGGGGGAAAATGGTTTGGTGACATAGTCGTCCGCACCCAGTTCCAGCCCGAGGATTTTATCGGTCTCCTCGTCGCGTGCGGTGAGCACGATCACCGGTACGCCCGATTCCCGGCGGATGGAGCGCGTGACGTCAAGCCCGTCCATGTCCGGAAGACCCAGGTCGATCAGGATCAGGTCCGGTTTTTTCTCCCGCGCCGCGGCCAGCGCCGCGCGTCCGTCGGGGGCGGTCCAGACGGCAAACCCGGACCGGACGAGATAATCCCGGACCAGATCCGTAATCTTCGGTTCGTCGTCGACCACTAGTACGGTCTTCATGGGAATTCCGGAACCGATTATACCTTTCCGAACCTGTCCCGATTCCATGGGGAATGCCGTCCGGTCTTTTGGGCAACTTTGATATCCTGCTGTGAATCAATCCGGACCCGGTTTGCCGGGTCCGGATTGATATTCCGGACAATGGGGTTGTGCACTAACCCTCTTTGTCCTTTTTCTCGTGCATCCGTCGATGCCATTCCTCGATGGGCGGCGGAACGCTGCCTTCTTCACCGTGCCACCGGCCACGCATGTGCATCATATGCTCCCGGTGCGGGCCGAAGATCATCCGCAGAGGGAGGAAGATAAACATGCCCAGGAAGAGCGGCACGAGGCAGAACAAGAACGGCAGGAAGATCAACCCCGCCAGCGGATGCCATTCCATGCCTCCGCGCCACGGCGCGATCGATTGAACCGCCGGAGCAACGGTTTGGCCCTGCGCCACACCCGCGTTGTAAGCGATATAGCCGACGGCTGCGATTCCGATCAGGAGCACGATAGCCCCGATCACGCGAAAGACCCAATAGTTACGCATAGTCTCAACTCCTTGAATTTGAATTCTATAGTAAGTATGCGACTCGATTGTGGAAAACTGATGGAGAAGGGATGGAGGAAAAAGGGATATTTGTTTATGCGTCCAGGCCGAAAAAGTGGGATTTATTATATTGAAAATGATCAGCCTATTACTTCTTATCAATTCTCTCTATCGAGAGATGAGGCCTTCCATCTACCCTCATTCGGCCTTCGGCCACCTTCTCCCGGCATAAGCCGGGAGAACCTGTCCCGGAGCGGGGCGACGGGAGGATGGGATGAGGGCGATTTAGGCAGTTGCGAATTAAAAACGGTTTGTTTTATTTCCCCAGCCCCGCGCGGGCGGCGATGGCTGCCGCGGCGGAGCGTGTGCCCACGCCCAGTTTTTGCAGCACGTGATCGACGTGCTTCTTGACCGTATTTGGGGTGATGGTCAGCGCTTCCGCGATCTGGCGGTTGGTGTGGCCCTGAGCCAGCAGCGCGAGCACCTCGCGTTCCCGGTCGGTCAGGGACGAAAGCGGATCCTCTTTGGCGGATTCGGGTTCGGCCGCTGGGGTTTCGGGTTGCGGCTCGTAGGACCGGACCGCTTCTTCCACGGTTTGGGCGAAACCCTTCCGATCGAAAGCCTCCTTTTCAACAAAGGCGAATACCCCGAATTCGTCGTAGGCCCGATCGATATCATCCGGTGCGCCCAGCGCGCTGACGACGATAGTCGGCAGGTTGCGTTGAGCAGCCACCCGCAATAGCGCGAACCCGTCCCGGTTTTCCTCCGGGTCGGATGAGGAAATCAGGTGGAGGTCGACGATCGCCGCCTGGAACCGGGTCCGCTGCAACAGTCCGCGCGCTTCCCCGTAGCTGACGGCGAATTGCAATTCGAAGCGGGACTGCCCCAGAACGTCGGAGTAGATATTCCGCCAGCCGGGGTCATCCTCGACGACGAGGATCTTCGCGGCGGATGCGGATTTGGGCAGAGCCCGATCCAAAAGTGACAGGAGACCTTCCTTGCGAAAGCCGGCCTTGTCGATCCGTCCCATAACGGACGGATGCGAGCGCAGGAAATCGGCAAGTTCCGCCTCCGGCAATCCGGTCAGGAGAATGACCGGAACGGGCGCGAGTCGCTGGGCCAGCATCAACCCGTCGCGATTTGCAGAATTGGACGGATCCAGGCTTACGTCCAGAACGGCCGCTTGGCAGGCGGGGATCGGGTCCGGGATTTTGGGGAACGGCGCGATCTTATATCCAGCGTCGGTTAAAACATCAGCCACAGTCTGGCGCCAGCGCGGATCATCGTCAACGATGAGGATTGTCTGCGAATTGGCCATGGTTTTTCCGTATTCTCGTGGATATTATAAAGGAGAACCCATCGAAGGATCTTATTCCGTCCACATCCGACTTTTACGAGTACAGGCTTTTGGGGATATTTCAAGTATCCGGACTGCCGTCATCCCCGCATGATCGTCGCGGGGATCCAGATCACGCGTCCAAAGAAACGCTTTGCCTGATTCTGGATGCCCGCCAGATAAACGCGGGCATGACGATTTATTCCATCGGTGTGGAGTAAGGCAGCCCCCCGGGGAAATCACCCGAGGGCAGGCGGATGACAAAGGCGCATCCAGGTTCCGCGGAATCCAAAAGATGGATTTCTCCCCCGAAACGGGTGATCAGCGTCTTGACCCACCACAATCCGAAGCCGAGTTTGCGCGGCGAGCGTTTTGTGGAAAACGCCAGATCGAAAATGTTTTCCCTTTTTTCGGGGGGAACTCCGGGCCCGTTGTCGGCCACGGTGATCTCCACATGGCGGGGTGGTCCGCCAAGCGGATCGGCCACCATGTTGCCCCATACCTTGACGGTGGGAATCCGTCCGGAGGATTCCGGCAGATTCTCCAGCGCATCGAACGCGTTTTCCATCAGATTGAAAAACACCAACCGCAACTGCTCTTCCCCGGCCAACACCAGGGGCAAACCGTCGAGTCCATCCACCTGGACCCGCACCCCTTCGGGAACATCGAGCCGATGCAGGGCCGTCCGGAAGCAGGCATCGGCCGGCGTGGGTTGGATCTTAACCGGGCGCAGATACGCCATCGCCTCGCGCGCGGCGGCCATTGCCGAACGCGCGCTCTCTTCGATTTCACCCAGCGAGGAGGCAATATACTCATCCTCGCGCGCGGCGGGGCGCTTTTCCAGGATTCCCTGAACCCGCACCGGGATGATGCCCACCAGGTTATTGACCCGGTGGAGCAGGTTGGCGGCCACGTCGCCGAGCGCGGCGAACGTCTCGGCCAGAGTCTGACGCTCGCGGGCTTGTGCCAGTTGATCGAGCGTCTCCGCCTCCTGCACGGCGATTGCGGTGTGATTGGCCAGCCACGTCAGCAGGCGTTGATCCCATTCGGAAAACACGCGTTGCTCGGATGTGTACAGGGTCAGCGCTCCGCGCGGCGTACCGTCGCGCATCAGCAGCGGAACGATCAAACCCGACACCCATCCCATTCGCCGGGCGAGGTCGCGGCGCAGGAAGCGCGGATCCTGGCTGACGTCCAGGCTGGTCATCGGCTTACGCTCGCGCAGCGAGATTCCGATCAAACTCCCCGCCAGCGGCAGGGTTTCGCCGGGCGCATGTCCGGCGGTGGCCGTGCGCACCACCAGCGTGCCCGGATCTTCGGTCGAGAGCGCCCACACCACGCCGTGCGGGGCGTTGATCAGATCGCAGGCCTGCTCGATGATGAAGGCCAGCAGGCTGTCCAGCGGCTCCTGGATCATCCGCACCGTCACCTCTTCCAGGGCTTCGAGCAGTTTCGCTTCCTGCAGCGCGATCACCGTCTGCGTGGCGAGCGCCTCCATCAGCCGCAGATCGTCTTCCTCGAAGGCGTTGATCTTCGGGCTTTCCAGGTTGATCACGCCCTCCAATCCGCCGCCGGCTCCCAGGAGCGGCGTGGCGAGTTCCGCCATCATCTTTCCCTTGGAATGCAGCGGGCGATAGATTTCGTTCCACGGCGGGAGGCGCAGGTCGTTGATCCGCACCGACTGGCGGTGCTTGGCCACCCAGCCCACCACGCTGTAGCGGTCGTCGATCGGGAGACCCGGCTCGGCCGGATCATGCGGCAGCTCGTCGCCTCCCGAAAGCGCGGCGAGATTCAACAGCCCCAGGCGCTTGTCCATCAAGCGGAAGGAGCCGTGAGCGGCGTGGGTCAGTTCGACGGCGGTGCGGAGGATTTCCTGCAGGGTCTCTTCCAGGCTCCGTCGCGAGGAGATCAGCCGTTCGGCGCTGCGCAGCCGTTCCAGCTCATCCACTTTGCGTTGCAGCACACGGTTGACTCCCTCGAAGCGCTGGGTGTTATGAAGCGCAACCGCCGCCTGCTTGGCGAACAAATCGAAAATCAGCAGCTCCTCTTTGGAGAAGCGCCTTTCGTTCTTCAGGCTGATGTAGAGCGCGCCGGTTGGTTTTTCCGCGACGATCAGCGGATAACAGGCCATCGCGCGGATCCCCGCCCGGATTTTATTGTCCTGCATCGGCAGGGAAGGATCTTCGTAGGAGAGCATCCGCTGCCGGTGGCGGATCGCCCGCGCGCCCATTCCGTCGGTGCGCGGATAATCCCCGGCCACGGGGCCTTCCCGCTCGCCGGCGCTGGTCCGCGACGCGGGATCGAAGGCGGCTGTCTCTCCTTCATAGGAGTAGATTACGGTCGAGGGATCGTCCTCTCCGCGCCGGTCGACCAGCCTCACCGCCGTGTCGGCGATCAACCGCATCGCGTCGGCGGTCGTATTTTCCGCAGAGAGGCGGTTGATCTCGTCGGCCGATTCCCGGAGAATGGAAAGCGCCGAGAGAAGGTACGGATTGGATGGAGTATCGGTTGGCATGGCGGGATTGGACTGCCTTAGCGGATTGTTCTCTTCCCCCGCGCGGAAAAACCGAATTGCGGATGCCGTCGGACGTAATTCCCGAATCGGAATGTTCGCCGGTGAGAATGGATTCTATTCATCGTCCGCGTCCCTCGGAAATGGAAGGCGGTGGAAGGGAAAAAACTCCGGGGAAGACGTTCCGCGCGAGTTCCCTTCAGGTCGGGAGGATATCCAATGAAAAAAGATAACCGACCGGATAAGTTTATCACAGGATGAAAAATCCCCGTTTTGATTTGCGGAAAATTATTCGTTACCTGCGTCGAAACACGCGGCCGGTCGATAAAAGCATGTTGGTTGAGGAGTGATTTTGTCTGTTGGGAAAAACCGTTATGTGACGTGCATGGAAAATACCGAGGGTCCATACGGGGAGAGTGAGTTAAATTAATTATTGAAGGAAGGAAGGATAAGGATTTGGAATCTCCACCTGCAGGATAAGCCCGCCGTTGCTGGGAGTCTCAATCTGCATTGTTCCGCCCAGCAACGCCACGCGTTCGCTGATCCCCAGCAGCCCAAAATGCTTGCGCGCGGACAGGCTCGCAAGGTCGAATGGCTCGGCCGGGCCCTGCCCGTCGTCGCTCAAGCACAGCAGCAGGCTGGCGGTGGAAGAACGCTGCAGCCGCAGAAATACGTTCTTGGCCGCCGCATGTTTGCGGATGTTGTTCAATCCTTCCTGAACGATTCGAAAAACGGATAATTCGATGCCTTGCGGAAATCGTCCCAGGTCGGAGTCGATCTCCAAGTGCAAGACGATCGCATTTCGTTCTGCCCATTCCTGGGCAAACGAATTGATGGCCGCCGGTAGGCCGTGGGTATCGATGGTGGGTGGGCGCAGATCGCTGCACAACTGACGCAGTTCACCGACAACGTGCCGGATTCCATCGCGCAGCGCAGCCAGTTCCTCTTGCTGGTTTTTCGATACGGCTTTGGTTCCTGCCTCCTCCAGACGGTAGTTGAAGCTGAGCAAATCCTGTATCACCTGGTCGTGTAATTCGCGGGCAAGGGCTTTCCGCTCTTCCTCGCGTTCGGTATCCAGGCGGCGATGGGCAGCCTGGAGAGCCAGGTTTAGCTGGTTCAATGCCGTCACCTGGTCCTGGAGCCGGCTGATTAATTGCCGGTTCAGAGAGTCCTTCGCTTCCAGGCTTTCCTGCAGCATTGCCTGGGTGCGGCGCAGTTCGTCGGTTTGTTGTTCGGCTTGATAGTAGCTTTCCAGCGCCCAGATGATCGGTGTCACTTGTTCCTGCTGGGTTGTGCCGACGATCTGTTCGACAATTTCCCGCGGAGTGGTTTCCGACGTGCGGCGGTCGGCGGTGAGCTGCCCTTCGAACAGCACTAGGATGCGATCGGTTACCGCAAACAGGTGGTTCAGGTTGTCGCTGCTGATAATGATCGCCACGTTTTGCCGCGCCAGATCGCGGATAATATCCAGAAGAATCTGTTGCCGCTGAAAGCTGAGCGAGGCCAGGGAGTCGTCCAGTAACAGCAATTTCATCGGGCGGCACAAGGCGCGGCACAGGGCCACCACTTGCCGCTGCTCATCCGATAGGGTGCTTACCTGTTTTGTCAGGAGGTTTGCGGGCAGGTCGAACTTTTCCAATAACTGGTGCGCTCTGCGGTTCATCTGGCCCCAGTCCGACAGATAAAGGATCGGAAGCCAGCGCAGCCGCAGCCAGAGAATTTCACGATCGAAGAAGATATTTTGAAGTACGTTTAGCCACTCGACCAGTAGCGGCTTCTGGTACACCAATTCAATACCCAATTTCTGGGCGTCGTAGGGGTTGGGTAGGGAGATGGCCTTTCCATTATAGGAAATTTCCCCCGGCGAGGGAGAAAAAACGCCGCCCAAGAGGTCTAGAAGGACCGATTTACCGGCGCCGCGACGGCCGACGATTCCCAGCACTTCCCCTGAATCCAGGGAAAATGTCACTCCCTTAAGTGCCATGCGTTTACCGAACTTTTTCGAAACGTTCGTCACGCGCAAAAAGGGTTCTGCCACGTTGCCTTCCTCCCGTTCAGGGGCAATCGAAAACCGGCAGCAATGAGAGTGCCTCTCCTCCTTAAAAAAACCTGTTCCGCGTTAACTCCCTGAATGCTGGACGAGGAATGCGGATGCTTCGGATCATGGGAGAGATGTATGTTCACCGCATATTGTCATGGGGTAAACCGGCTCCGGATGGAGGAGATTCTACTCTATTCGCTCTTGAAGCCCTATGCCTTCGGTGATGGTCTCAGGCGAATCTTCTGCGAAGAAGCGATTGCAGGGCAACGGAGACGACGATGATCAGCCCGTAGATGAGCTGCGTCCAATACGCAAGCCAGCCGGAAGCGACGATTCCGGGATTGATGATGGCGATGATAAATGCGGCGACGAAGGTGCCAAAAACGGTGCCGGTTCCGCCAAAGACCGATGTGCCGCCCAGGAATACGGAAGCCAGCGTGTTTAGCAGATAACCTTCGCCCAGGGTGGGCCAAAGAAAGAGAACCGATTCGCTGACGATAAAGCCCGCGAAGGCGGACGCCACGCCCACGATGGCAAAGGTCAGTATTTTCGTGCGATCGACGTCCACCCCCATCAGCCGGGCGCTATCCACGTTATCGCCAACGAGATACACATGGGCGCCGAATTTATGATGATTTAAAAAGAACCAGACGATAATGGCGAAGATGATCATCCAAATAAACTGCATAGGGATTTTGCCGAACAACCGTCCGACCAGCGCGGGGTATAGGACAGTGCTTGTAACTGCTGTCAAGCCAATTCCTTGGCCGTTCAGCGCGATCATTACGGCGCCCCTCCAGAAGAACTGGGTGCCGATTGTCGTGACCAGCGAGGGGATCCCGAGCTTGACGACGATAAAGCCATTCAACCATCCCGCGAATAAACCCGCCAAAAGGCAGGCAAGAAAACCCAGATAAACGCCTAATTGGGGATTCGTTTTGCTGAGCGGGGTGAATACCAATGCAAACGCCGCCATCCCCCATGCCATAATCGATCCGAAGGATAGATCAATCTCCTTCGCAACCACGACCAGGGTTAAGGGAATCGCCATTAAAGCAAAGTAAGGCGTCGTGGACATGAGGGAATTGTATATATCGTAAGCTCCAAATGTCCGAGGGGACTTCCAATAAAAGAAGGCCCAGATGACCAGGGCGACGAACACGATGGCGATCTGTAGGGCGTTCTTCCGCAGAAATCTTACCAATCTTCCTCTTTCAATCGTTGGCGAGAGCGGTCTTTCGTTGGAATTTGTGGAAGCCATGGAATATCCCTTCCTATTTTGCCATCGTAGGGTTGCTTTCCAAACGCCCGGTCTGCGCCAGCCGCGTCAGCTGGTCGATGAGGGCATCGAATGTCAATTCGCCCTTCAAGAACTGGCCTGCGATCATGCCGCGATCGAGCACCACAATGCGGTCTGCAACCGGATAGACGTGAACGATGTTGTGGTCGATAAAAATGGCGGATTTGCCGGCTTGTTTGATTCCGTTGACGAAATCCAGGCATTTCTTGGTCTCGGAAATCGAGAGGCCCATTGTCGGTTCGTCGAGAATGATCAGCTCGGCCTCGAAATAGAGCGCGCGCGTGATCGCAACGCCCTGACGTTCGCCTCCGGAAAAAGTTCCGACGGTGGATTCCGGCGAAACCGCCGAGGAGGTGAACCCCATTGCCGTTTGCATGAGCTTGCGGGTTTCCTGGAACATCATTTTTTCGTCGAGGATTCCCAGCCGGTTGGAAAGCTCCCGGCCCATGAAGATATTCCGCCATAAGGATTGCAGGTCGGCCAGCGCCCTTTCCTGATACACAACCTCGATACCCAGCTCGCGCGCTTTCGCAACCGACAAATGGTCTATCTTTTCCTGCTTCCAATAGATCTCCCCGCCGGGATCCGGCTGGTGGTAGCCGGTGACAATTTTAACCAACGTCGATTTTCCCGCGCCGTTGTCGCCGAGCAGACCAACGATCTCGTTGGAACCCACTTCAAAGTTCACATGGCGGAGTGCGGCCACCTCGCCGAATGTCTTGGAGACATTTTTCATCTGGAGCACATTGTCCATTCGACCACCTCGCTATTTTATGCGGCGCGGGACAACGGTCCCGCGCCGCATAAATTCTCGTTCTGACCCTTCCCGGGATTACACTGGGTCATCCGCATCATCCGGAATTTTATCGGATATTCTTATTCGCGAGCGGCGCGATGAAGGCGATGTTGTCCTTGGTGACAAACCCCGCTCCCGTGTCGATGTGCAGACCGGAGAATCCGTACACTTTGGTCAGGCAGATGTTCAGGATGGGCAGATACCCCTGCAGCCATTCCTGCTGGTCGATCACCAGACCGAGATATCCGTCTTGGATGGCCGTGGCCGTCGCGGGGGATAGGTCAAACCCGGCGATGGCGATATCACCCGCATTCTTTCCAGCGGCTTTCATATATGACTCCGACGTGGCGGTTACCGCGCCGTGATCGAGAACGATCAGTTTGACTTTCGGATGCGAAGAGACATAGGCGGTGAAGGTTGCGGTGCCGGCGGTGGGATCCGCGTTCGTGGCACTATCGATCTCGAGTTCGTCGACCTTCAACCCGGCTTCCTTTAAAGCGTCCATGATGCCCTTGGTTCGAAGGCCGCGGGTGGGCTGCGAAAGCAACCCCCATACCATCGCGAGATCGCCCTTCTGGAGGTTGAAGTAGGTTACGGACTTGGCACCCAGGGCATGACCCGCCGTATAGTTGGATGCGCCGACATACCCGAACCCGGCACCGGCGTACTGGGCTTCCGCAAGCGGAAGTTCCGAGTTCTGGCTGGTCACGATGATGCCTTTGCTTTCGGCATCCGCGATCAACGGATCGTAGGCGGGGTCGCCCGGGTGGCCCATGACGGCTATGCCGTCAGGTTTCGTCGCAACCGCTTCTGAGAATTGCTGGAGCATCGTTTGGGGATCCCAATTCGACCAGACATAGTTCACTTTGGGACCCAAATCCGCTGCAGCTTGAAGGGCGCCGTTGTAGACGTTAACCGCAAAGACGCCGCCTTGCGGGCCGCCCGGGAAGAAAACGATATTGACATTGGAGCACCATTTCGGGGCGGCCGCAACCGTTGCGAGGACGGTCTCTTTAACCTGCACTGTGACCGGGACTTGGACTGTCTCTTTGATGGCGCCCGGGGCCGAAGTGGGGGCCGGAGTAGCTGTGGTGCAGGCAGAGAGAGCGCCGATGATCAACAGACCGATTGCGACAGCAAATACGAGTATGCGTTTCATTTTTTACCTTCCTCCTTTTTCGTTATCATCCAGCTTTTATCACGGTTTGAGTCTTAAGTCACTTGATTGTGAAAGTATCTCGGAGGGTTTTATCGGAATGGAGATTCGCGGTTGAGCAGGACAAAACCGGCGCCAAGTGAAACACCGTTTTTCCCGAATTGCCAAATACATCGCATCATCCTATCCGGTTTCTCTCAAACCACGAGATGTCGCACCTCCTTTCCTCTTCACGAGTAAAAACGCCGATAAACCATCCTTCTTTCCACTGCTTCAATAGTCCGAAATCGAGGAGTGCAATCATTATTATGAGGAATTCATTTAAAGGCTAGTCGATTTCCCCTTAAATTGAAGATGAATAACCCTTAATCCTTTGGGGGAAACCCCCCGCATCTGGTGGATTTTTTATAAATATAGTTTAATGAACCTATGTTCCAGATTCTCCTTGCCGACGATCATGCTGTAGTGCGTGCCGGACTGCGAAAGGCGCTGGAAAACATCCCGCAAATTGAAATTGTCGGCGAGGTTGGAGATGGAACCGCGTTGGAGGAATCCTTGGCCCGCCTCCGGCCGGACTTATTGGTTGTTGACGTAGCCATGCCGGAATTTGAGCCGATCGCGGCGATCCAACGGATAAAAACCAGGTACCCGGAACTGAAAATTCTTGTGGTGAGCGCTTACGATGATGAAGCCTATGTGGTGGGTTTGCTGGATTCGGGCGTAGACGGTTACCATCTTAAAGACCAACCGCTGTCGGATCTGGAGCTTGCCGTCCAGCGGGTGCTTTCCGGGGAGCGTTGGATCTCCAGTCCATTAATCGACCGGATTGTCCATCATCGCCCCGTTTTTCACGCACTCGCGAACCCATCTCTCACCCGCCGACAACGCGAATTGCTGCGGTTGCTCACGCAGGGATGCGATAATCGGAAAATTTCCCAGATCATGGATCTCAGCATCAAAACCGTGGAGAATCATCTTACCGGTCTTTACCGTGTGCTGGAAGTGAACAGCCGTTTGGAAGCCGTAAACTATGCCGTCCACCATCCGGAGATTCTTGGCGTCTCCGGAAATGAAGTGGCGGAACCGGTTCCCAGCTCGGAAGCGGCAATCAATATATTGGTTGTGGATGACAGTCTCCGATACCGTCAACAACTCTGTCGCTTGATCGGGAAGACGTACCCCTCTTCCTGCTTGTACGAAGCGGAGGATATCGCCGAGGCCATCCGTTTGGCTGAACGTATCCATCCGCAGTTGGCGCTGGTGGATGTTGTGTTGAGGGATGAAGATGGAATCCAATGCGTTCGCCGTGTGAAAACCGTTTCACCGTCCACCCGCATGGTGCTCATCAGCGCCTATCCCGACCGTGAGTTCCGCCGGATTGGATTGGAGGCCGGCGCTATCGCGTTGCTGGATAAAAAGGATCTGGATGCCGCCGCCGTGCGGCAAGTGTTGGAAGACACGTTGGGGTAGGCTGTCAGACTGGGCTAACGCCTGCAGGATGGAATCTATTCTACGGTTTTCCGGATCTCCAGTGTTTTTTATTCATTCCGGTTAATGGACAGGATTTACAGGATTGACAGAATTATTTAAAAATCCTGTACATCCTGTAAATCCTGTCCACTTTTCCTTCCTCACAATAACTATAGCCGAGGTATCTATACGTTGCTCCGCCCGGGGGCGAACACGCGGATGGCAGCCTCGCCGTTGACCGGGCACTTGAATTCGCAGGTTCCGCAACCGATGCAGCGCGTGCGGTCCACGACCGGCGCGCCGCCGGAAAATTCCGAGCGGTCCACCGTGATCGCCTTCTCCGGAAGCGGGCACATTTCCTCGCATACCAGGCAGGTTTGATGATCGGACCAGGCGATGCAGCGGTTTTTATCGACGAAGGCGCTTCCCATCACCTGCGTCTGCTTGACGTCCAGCGGCAGCGCGGGGATGGCTTCGACGGGACACGCCTGGCCGCAGAGGTTGCAGGTATATTGGCAGAACCCCGCCCGAGGAATGAGGACGGGAGTCCAAAACCCCTCGACGCCGGCTTCGTCGACCGAGGGGTGCAGCACACCGGTCGGACAGATGCGGATGCATTCCCCGCACCGGACGCATTTGGAAAGCAGATCGTTTTCCCTGGCACCGGGCGGGCGGAGCAGGTGCGGGAGATCGCGCCGCAGGAATTGATCGGTGTGCAGCAGCGCCACGCCGCCGATGGCGGCGCCGATGGCTGCAAGCGCCTGCCGCCGCCCGGGATCGTAGGTGTTCCAGAGGGCGGGGCGCAAATGGGCCGGGAAGGATTGGCCGCTGCGCGGGCAGGCCGAAACGCAATCCAGACACAGCGTGCATTCCGCCGGGTCGCTGGCGAAATTCTTGTCCGGCCGGATCGTTCCGGTCGGGCAGATCCGCGCGCAGGCGCCGCAGTTGTTGCATTCGGTGGACGAGGCCTCGCGCCGGAAGATGGCGACCTTGCTGATCAGTCCGAGCATCGAGCCGAGCGGACAAAGATAGCGGCACCAGAAACGGGGAGCAAAGTAGTTCAACGCGATGATGCCGGTGAAGAACGCGGCGATCAGCACGCCGCCCACGGTAAAAGCGGGGTCGGCCGGAAGCAGCATCGGCCGCAGGATCGGATCAAGCGTCGAAACCGCACCCTGCAATGCAGGCACGTCGTAGGCCGCGGTTTCGATGGTGGTGACGATGCGGTCGAGCGCCGGGTATATAGCCTCGGTAAGCGTGCGAATTACGATCGTGATCGGATCGAGAAAGATCAGCCACAGGCTTCCCAGGACGGCGGACGACAGGATCGTTATTAAAAGGAAGTGCTTGATCCCGCGCGTCCCTTCCGGAACCGGCGGCTGCTTGCTTTTCCACCGCCCAGGGTGGAAGAGATCCAGCGTGGTTCCCAGCGGGCAAATCCAGCCGCACCACGCCCGGCCGAAGACGAGGGTGAGCGCGATCGTAAGCAGGGCTAGCGCAGACCCCACCACGAGCGTCTTGGCCGAGAGCAGGTTGGCCAGCCCCAATAATGGATCGAGCCGAGGGAAGGAATTAGCGATTGCCGGAGAAATGCCGCCGCGGGCGGTGCGAAGGAAAAGGAAGAGGAAGACTGCCAGCACGATCCCCTGAACGGCGCTGCGCAGAATGCGCCAGTAGCGGTCCTTCCAACGGGAAAGCGCCCGCGGCTTCTCAACCAACGGAGATCTCCTCGATCTTGAGGTTCTCCAGATCGTTGCGCCCGACGCCCGCTTCGGCGCCGTACTTGACGTTGAGCAGCCGGTTCGGATCGGTCCAGCCGAAAAGGCGGGTGGTGTACGCATCGGCGGCCACCACGTCGTGGGTGGCGATCACCGTATCGAGTTTTTGCACGTCGTTGAGGCTGCCGCCGGTTGGGCCGTTCGCAACCAGAATGCGCACGGCGTCGACCACGGTCAGCGTCGGGCGCAGGAAGGCGGCGAGGTCGACCAGTTTGTGCTGGATCGAGGCATGGACCTCGGGGCGGTCGCGCAAGGTGCCAAGCTGGTTTTTCATACCGAGGGTCAAACCCGTCAGGTTGTGGTGCTTGGCGATCGGGACGTTGATCAGCACATCGGCATTCAAAATCTCGCCGTAGATGGTAGATCGCTTCAACCATTCCGCGCCGGGAAGATCCACCGCGGTGAATTTCATCGAGGCGACATATTCCACCTCGCCGCCGGCAGCCGACACCTGTTGCGCGATTCCGCTCGAAGCGAACGCGTCTTCCGAACTGCCGGTGGTGGGATTGTCGAACACCAGGACCCGCGCGGCGCCGGCTTCCTTGCACAGCTTGACCAGCGCGCCGACGACCCACGGATTGGTGGTAACGGCGTATTCATACGATCGGCCCGAGATGCAAAGGTTCGGTTTGATCAGAACTTTGGCTCCGCGCGGAACAAATCGTCCGATCCCGCCGACGGCTTCGACTGCGCGCCGGACCAGTGTTTCCGGATCATTGCCGCCCCGGGCGACGGCCAGATACGTAGAACCCGGAAGCGGCGTGGGCGGAGCCAATCTTGTTTTTACGGATTGGGATGGGGCTGCGCCGCAGGCGCTGAGAACCTGGGCGGCGGCTGCGGATCCGGCGCCGAGCGCCAGCATGCGGAGAAATTCTCGCCGTGTGAGTTGTTTCATCGGTCGCTCCTGATTAAACTCATTAGGCCATATTCTACCCAAATTGTCCATGCCGGAATATATATATATAAAAAGGAATCTCATTTTAAATTCGTCGTATATATATTTTCACGGGATTATATTAATAATTCGTGATTGCCATAAAACAATCTTGACCCAATATGGATTACGGTTTCCGCGGATTCCCCTGAATTCTGCGGTGGTGCTCGAATTGACGGAGGAAATTCGCGTGCCTTTTCTTCTCGATCGAGAAATTACGGATATATTCAGGAATTGAGAGTGTGATCGGCTTTAACCGACACTGATCTCTGAGATCTTCAGGTTCGCTAGATCGCTGCGCCCGATTCCCCATTCGGCGCCGTATTTCACATAACCGAGGTTGTTGGGATCGGTTAGAATCATCTTATAGAAATTATTGCTTGGATCGAGTGGCGCAAATAATTTAGTGGCATAGGCGTCAACGGCGACGATATCGGCGGAAGCGATCACTGTATCCAGCTTCACAACGTTCCGGAGGCCGGTCCCCTGCGGACCGCCCTTCATCATAATACGCACGGCATCGACCACGGTCAGCTCCGGACGAATATACATCGCCAAGTCCGCGATGCGCTGGTCCATAGTATCCAATACATCAGAGTGGATCGCGCCGCGGTCGTGAATTGTGCCCATCAAGTTCTTCATTCCAAGGGTAACCCAAGTTGTACTGTGATTCTTTGCGATCGGAACGTTGATGACAACATCCGCATTGACCACCTCGCTGTAGAATTTGGCTGAATGCAGGCTATGACCATTTGGGAGATTGGTCTGGACGAATTTGGAAGTATCTACATATTCCATCTGTGCGCCGGCCGCTGTCGCTTGCTCCTCGATCTTGCTGGCTTTATAGGTTTCCGCACATGTACCGCCGAATGGAAAATCGAAGACAAGCACTTTTCCAGCACCTGCTTCGAAACACATTTTTACCAGCGCGCCCACTACCCAGGGATTTGTCGTGGCGGCATACGTATAATCATGAATGACGCATGCGTTCGGTTTGATAAGGACTTTCGCGCCCCGCGGAACGAACTTTCCGATTCCGCCGATCGCGGCCACCGCGGCGCGGGTGAGCGCTTCCGGATCGTCCCCTCCGCGGGCGACGGCCAAATAGGCAAAATCCGAAGTGGGGGATGGCGTCACCGTGGCGGCTTCGGCGGTGGGCGCAAGTGTATCCGAGGGAAGCGGAGTGTTCGTCGAACCGGGGGCGTTGGCGATGGATATTCCGTTGTCCACCCCGGAGGCGAGGGGCCCGAAGGGAGTGCTGGTCGCCGTTCCCGGCGCCGCGGCGGGTTTTATCCCGCACGCTTCCAGTAGCTGAAAAACGGCCGCCGCCCCGGCGCTTTGGGTAAAAAGGGAAAGGAATTTTCTGCGGGAAATTTTTCTCATAGTAAATGTCCCTTCGTACGAATGCGAATTATATTCTCATTCCCGGTTGCACAGATTAGTATAGGAAGAGCGTCCTATGCGGAATAATGAAAGAAGATAGGCGACTCCAGATTGTGCCAATCGCTCAATTTGCTCGGATCGGTACGCGGATTACGCTGATTATTCAGATTGCGCAGATAGTCCAAGGCATTAATTCAATAAATCCGCGGAATCCGTTCTCTCCATGAAATCCGCGAACATTTTTTTTAGGAATCTCTGTTTGCCAAAGCCCGCAAGCTTTCGGCCGCCGACTCGGGCGTGATATCCCGCTGGGGTTGCGCCAGCATTTCGTATCCCACCATGAATTTTCGGATCGTGGTGGAGCGCAGGAGCGGGGGATAGAAGTGGGCGTGCAAATGCCACTCCGGATGTTCTTGGCCCCCCGTGGGTTTCTGGTGAAAGCCCATGCTGTACGGAAATGGGGCGTCGAATACTTTGTCGTACGCGCGCAAAATCCGCTGCAGGATTTCCGCCAGATCGTCCCGCTCGCGGCCGGAAAGCTCGGGCAGCGAGCCGCAGTGCGAACGCGCGACCAACATCACCTCGAACGGCCATACCGACCAGAACGGAACGAGGGCGGCGAAGGATTCGTTTTGCCATACGATCCGCTCGTTCTCCCGCGCCTCCAAATCCAGATAATCGCAAAGCAAACACGAATGACGTTCTTCCTGGTGCCGCAACTGGCAGGCCGTTTCCTTGGCGGGTTCGTTGGGGATCTTTTCCTCGGCCCAAATCTGGCCGTGCGGGTGAG
>JBEKLP010000038.1:0-23141 GCA_050010135.1 Anaerolineales bacterium | reverse complement strand
GGGCCAGTCCGCCGTCGTTGGTCGGAACGTGGTGGTGAGTGTAAACCTCGAACCCCGCCTCTTGCAAGGAGGCGACTGTCATTCCAAACAACAACGCGTTTTGCCATACTCCCCCGGAAAGGGCCACCCGATGAATCCCGCGCTCGGCGCGCACCGCCCTTGCCGCGCTCACCGCGATCGACCGCACCGTGCGGTGGAACCGGCCGCCGACGGCCCCCGCGGGGAATCCGGCGCGGACATCGCGGATCAGGACGGAGAGCAGTTCGGCGATGCGGATATTTTCCCCTTCCAGGTTGAATGGATACTCTTCGCGCTCGCTGATATGATCCACGGAAAGCTCCTCAAGTTCGATCGCACCCTGCGCCTCATAATCGATTTCGGTGCGCCCGCCTTCCGAAAAAGACGGGACATTGGCGAGCGCGGCGGCTGCGTCGAAAAGGCGCCCGAAGCTTGAAACCTGCGGGGCGTTGAGTTTGTGGTCCGCCTGCATGCGCACCACTTCCACCTCGCGCGGGTTCAGCCCGCGCAGGAAAGGCAAATCGTCCACCGGCAGATTGAAGACGGAGGCGAACCCGACCGCGATGCGCCACGGTTTGCGGACGGCGGTGTCGCCGCCGGGGAGCGGTAAATATTCCAGGTGCATCGCGCGTTCGCAGATCCGGTAATCCGCGACGAGGACTTCCGCGCCCCAGGTTGCGCCGTCTTCGCCGTAGCCCGTGCCGTCGAAAACCAGCGCGATCACCGGTTCGTCCCCCGCCAGGCTGTTATCCGCCATGCAGGCGGCCGCGTGAGCATGATGGTGCTGTACGGCGATGAGTTCGCGCCCGCCGGCGTGCTCGCACGCCCAGCGCGTGCCGAGGTAACCCGGGTGCAGATCGTGCGCGATGATCTCCGGCTTGGCGTGGAACAGGCGCTCGAAGCGGTCCACCGCCTCCTCGAATGCCGCGAGGGTCTCGGCGTTTTCCATGTCGCCGATGTGCGGGCTGAGGAAGGCGTAGCGCTCGCGCGCCAGGCAGAATACGTTCTTCAGTTCGCCGCCCACCGCCAGGATCGGCGGAACCGAATGTGGCAGCATCACCGGCGCGGGCGCATATCCACGCGACCGGCGCAGCGGGATGGGTGCAGGTAGAGGCGCCGCATGCTCCGCCCCTACCTGCACCCATCCCCACGCCCGTATGGACCGATTATTGGAATCCTGGGTTGCGACATTTACGGGTTCGTCGAAACGCGCTCCAACGGGATATACCCGCACCACCGAATCATCGCAGCGTTGGATGATCTCGCGATTATGCAGCAGAAACGCGTCGGCGAGCGGTCCGAGCCGCACGAGCGCGTCGTCGTTGCCGGTCGCGATCGGTTCCTCGCTCAGGTTGCCGCTGGTCATCACTAGCGCTTCGGGAACCGGTTCCGCATCCAGCACCCGATCGCCCTGGTGGAGCAGCAACAAATGCAACGGGGAATACGGCAGCAGCACGCCGAGCGTCCCGTTCCCGGGCGCCACATCGTCGACCACCGGACCACGATTGCGCCGGCGGAGAATCACGATCGGCTTTTCGCGGCCGGTGAGAAGTTCGCGCTCGACGGAATTCACCTTGCAGTACGCCTCCGCCGCGGCAATGTTGCGCACCATCACGGCGAAGGGTTTGGCGCTGCGGTGTTTGCGCCGCCGCAACTGGCGCACCGCTTCAGCGTTGGTCGCGTCGCATGCCAGATGGAACCCGCCCATCCCGCGAATCGCGACGATGCGCCCTTCGCGCAATAATCGGCGTGCGGCCAGGATTGCGCCGATCGAATTTGGGGGCGCGGGTGTCTGTCGGGGCGCAGTGGTCTGTGGGGGCGCAGCATGATGCGCCCCTACCTGCGCCCCCGCGATAGCGCCCGATTCCGCAATCCACACCGTCGGCCCGCATTCTGGGCAGGCCACCGGCTGCGCATGGAATCTCCGGTCGGCGGGATTTTCGTATTCCTCCCGGCAGCGTGGACACATCGCAAACGGCGCCATGCTCGTGAGCTGCCGGTCGTACGGCACGTCGCGGATGATCGTCAGGCGCGGACCGCAGTTGGTGCAATTGATGAAGGGGTAGAGGTAGCGCCGGTCGTGCGGAGAGAGGAGCTCGCGGGCGCAATCATCGCACAACGCGATATCGGGCGCCACCGGTTGGAACTCGCCGGTTTGGGGGATGGATGCGCGGATCTCGAAAGAAGAATATCCGACCGCGGGAACCGCTTTCCACTCGAGGCTGTCGATGTGCGCCAGCGGCGGCGCTTCGGAACGCAATCGCGCCGTGAATTCCTCAAGCGCAGAGAGTTCGCCCTCGGCGCCGATTTCCACCGCTCCGGAAGTGTTGACCACCCAGCCGCGTAGGTCGAGCCGCCCGGCAAGGTTGAAAACGAACGGTCGGAAGCCGACGCCCTGGACGGTCCCGCTAACGCGGATTCTTCTTGCGTCCATGCTGCACTTGCCCCACCAGCCAATCGGCGAAAGCGGGCAGCCCCTCGCCGGTCCGGCACGAAAGCGGGAAAGTCGCGAGCCCCGGGTTAAGCGCCTGCACCCCGCGGCGGAAATAATCCATATTAAAAGGAACGTAGGGGAGCAGGTCGGTCTTATTGATCACCAGCGCCTGCACGCCGCGGTACATCCCGGGATATTTATAGGGTTTGTCGTCGCCCTCGGGGATCGAGGCGATCAGCAGGTTGAGATGTGATCCGAGCTGGAACGCGACCGGGCAGACCAGATTGCCGACGTTCTCGATGATCAGCAGGTCGATCTGCCCGAGCGGAAGCGAATCGAGCGCGCCCCGGATCATGACCGCGTCGAGGTGGCATTCTCCGCCGGTGTTGATCTGCACGGCGGGGATTCCGGCGGCGGCGGCTTTGTCCGCGTCGATCGAACCGGCCAGGTCGCCCTCGATCACGCCCAGCCGCAGCCGGCCCGCGAGCGTTGCAAGCGTTGCCAGAATCAGGCTGGTCTTCCCGGCCCCGGGCGAAGCCATAAGGTTGATGGCGAACACGCCGGCGGCGTCGAGCCGCGCGCGGTTTTCCTCGGCCAGCCGGTCGTTGGCGGAAAGGATGTTTTCGACGATAGGGATGGTTTGTTTCATAATGTTCATTCTCCGACCTATTCCCTAACCCCTGCACCCTTTTCCCCCTCCCAGAATGGGAGGGGGAAAGGGGATGGGGGAAAAGGGAAGGGTCAAGTCTCCACCTCGATGCTCTCCACGCTCATCTCATCGCCGGCGATAATCCGAAAACGCTCCGAGCGGCAATTCGGGCAGACAAAAGAATCCTTCGGCAGCGCGAATTCCGTATTGCAATCCAGGCACAGCGCGCGGGCCGGGACACGTTCAAAGTACAACTCGGCCTTCTCGGCGATTGTGTCCGCGGCGATCAGATCCCAGTAGAAGCGGATCGAATCGTCGACCAGGCTCGAAAGCTGTCCGAGCTTGATTGTGATCGCGCTCACCCGGGAGGCTTTGGCCCGTCCGGCATGATCAAGCGTGATGCGCAGGATACTTTCAGTAACGGCCATTTCGTGCATAAGAATTCGGACAAATTATATCAGATAAACAATGGGCTGGAAAATAGCCACTGGAATCGGCTGTAGAATGATAATAAAGTTCTCGGCTGAATAATAAAGTTCTCGGTTGTATAATAAAGTTCTCGGCTAGAAGTCCTAAAACATTGGTTCTAATCATTGTGGAGGGGTGAATTACTACCCTTGTGCTGGCTATTTATCTCATCCGAGCTATATATTAACCCAATGCGGATATTTCCTACCTGTGATTTTTCCAAAAAAGGAACAGCCAGAATTGAACTTTATTATCACATTTTCACTTGCCGGATTTGTTGGAATGTAGTTAGTAAACAACTTTATTTTTCGTCGAGGTTCCAAAAATTAATTCATTGGGTTGGAGTCGAATTGTCGGTGGTGTTAAAAGAGAACTCCTATACTATTAGTCGTCTATGGTTATCTAGAAAATATGCTGCTGAACTCGCGAATTTCGAAGGTTGCTTTGCGTTGAAATGGGTATAAACTAATAAATAATCAGCTCAGTATTGACGAAAATATATAAATCTGGGTGAAGATTTTAGATTTTAAATTACTCATTGGATTGTGTAGAAGTTAGAAAAAATCTGCCAGGCAAATTATTTTCCAACTTCTTTGAGAAAAATTAGGAGTCGTCATATACGGATAAAGTTCAAGAAAGGAAAAATCCCATGAACAGAAAAATCCAATCCCTCATTTCGATTATGTTATTTGCTGGACTTTTTGTTGTCGGATGCGCCAAGGCGGCGACCCCCGTTCCAACAGCAACCCCATCCTCGACGATATCTACAACGCCGTCAACGGCAGCGGTTACCTCGGCGTTTGGTGTCATTCTTCCGACCAAGGACGAGCCGCGTTGGATACAGGACCAAACCCGGTTCAATGATGCGTTTACAGCCGCAGGCTACGACGTCACGATTCTCTTCAGCCAGGGATCTTCGGCCATGGAGAAAGCGAATGTTGAAACTCTGATCTCCAAGGGCGTTAAAGTTATCATCATCTGCCCGCAGGACGCCAGTGCTGCCGCCGCCGCCGCCGACGAAGCCCGTGCCGCAGGCATCAAAATTGTTTCCTACGACCGGTTGATCCGCGACACCGCCTCGGTCGATTACTATGTGACCTTCGATAGCTTCGCGGTTGGCGCTGCCTGGAGCACTTACATGATCCAACAGGCCGGCTCCACCAAGGGCAACAACCTCTACCTGTATGCCGGCGCCGCTTCCGACAATAATTCCTTCATCTTCTTCGAAGGCGCCTGGGAGAAAATTCAGCCCAAGATCGCCGACGGCACCTTCGTGATCAAGAACTCGAGCGAAGCCGTTGCGCTCCAGGCCAATCCCAAGCTGACCCGTGACCAAGAAGCCGCGATCATCGGCCAGATATCCACCAACTGGGACCCCGCCACCACACAGAAACTGGTGCAGGACAACCTGACCGCCGCTTCCGCGGCTGATAAGGGCACCGTGTACATCATCTCCCCGGACGACTACTTCTCCCGCGAGATTGCCGATGCCTTTGCCGCCGACAAGGACGTGACAAAATACTATATCTCCGGACAGGATGCCGAGGTTGCCTCCCTGCAATATATCATTGACGGCAAGCAGTCGATGACCGTCTTGAAGGATGTCCGCACGCTCGTCGCGGATGCCATCAGCGTAGCAGAAACCTATCTGCAGGGTCAAATCCCCGTCTCCACCACCACCTACAACAATGGCAAGATCGATGTCCCGGCCAAGCCGTCCGCGATCGTGACGGTAACCAGAGCCAACTTCTACACCGCGATCATCGCCTCCGGGTATTGGCCGGAGTCTGATTTCACCAATCTTAATACTGTAGGCGATTACCCAACCCTGAGCTCATAATCAAGAGTAATTGCCTTTGCGAATAGTGATGGCTGCGGCTATCACTATTCCTATTTATATGGATTTGGAGAAACCCTAGGGGCATATCCTTGCAATTAATGAATTCGATAGTATACAACTTTAGCCAAATAATAAAGTCCTTCGCTGTAAGTACTCGATCAATTGGACAAGAAATAGGTTTTTAGGCAAATTCATCTCGAAATGAAGAGTTCCAGGATAGAACTTTATTATCACGTTTTTCCACGCCTAACTTAGTTGAAAGGATGCTGGAATACAACTTTATTATTTGTTGAAACCATAGAAAATGTAAAATTGTCCCTATATTTTGAGTTTTCGGGATAGAACTTTATTATGATTCTACAGTATGTGTAGAATGATAATAGAGTTCTTCCCCGAATATTAAAGTCCTTCCCTGAATAATAAAGTTCTTTGCTTAAAGTTCTTGAACATTGGTTTTTCTCCACTTGGAAGAATGAATTGCTACCCTACTTTATAAGGAATAGCTTATTCATCTGGTCAGAGGGTTCAATATTCAACTTTCCCTTTAACCCCCAATCATCAATTAATTTTATATTATATCCGCAGACAGTTTCTAGGGCCACAAATGCCAGTCCTAGAGGTTTCCATATCATTCCACCTTTTCCCTTTTAATTTGCTTTCTTCCTTCTCGTTGGGATTTTCCTCTTTTTGCATTATTTATTTTTCCCTACGCGATGAATGTTCTATTGAAAGTCGCGCAATTGTAGAATGATAATAAAGTCCTTTGCTGGAAATAATGGAACATTGGAGCTAATAAGCCATTGGATGATTGAGATATCACCTTCTGTTAATAGAAGCCACCGTAAAAGGATAAGAAAGTCAAGGAGCTATCCACAGTAAGCGCACTGACCCTACCTATTATGAAAATCGCGATCCGAAAGGATCGCAATTATTGTGTATTCTGACAAATAGTTAGCGAATTGTCGAAAGGGACTAATAACCTGCGGGCCCTAGGTTCCTATGCAATCCCGTATTGATCACTTTCATCATTCCTATGGTAAAAATCACAAAAATTGGTCCCCAAAAAGGTGGTGTGATGTATCAAGTTTCCAGCATAGGCGTATATAATAAAAATGGAAGATAAAATCCCCTTTTGGGGATAACCGGAAAAAAGGCTAAAATGAAGGCGGGTGAGAAAAGCAGCCAGCCCAGGCACCCGCAAACTACACCACGAAACACGCAAACCGACTTAAAACCTCCAAGGATAAAGAAAGGGGCGGTTTTTTAAATGGTCACCTGCCCTCGATGCAAAAATCAACTTGAAGATGGCGCTGCCTTTTGCGATAACTGCGGCGCACCGCTCGCCGGCGCACCCCAACCGACCCCGGCTGCCGCCTCTCCCTTGCCGCCGACCGCTGCGGGAGGTCCGATATGCCCGCAATGCGGCCGGCCAGTGGCGGCGGGCGATGCCTATTGCGAGAACTGCGGAGCGGTCCTGAGTGGGCCGGCCGCACCGCCTCCTTCTCGAGTCGAGATGCAAACGGTTCAAGCCGTCCAGCCCTCCCCGTTGAATGAACCTTCCCGCTTAGTGATCAAGACCGGGCCCAATCCCGGTGAAGCGTTCGATCTAATCCAAGAGGTCATGTCGATCGGCCGCGAGTCGAACAACGACATCATCCTCAAGGATTCCGAAATCTCGCGGAACCACGCACGCATTTCGCGTAAAGGAGGGGTGTATGTGCTGGAGGACCTCGGTTCCTCGAACGGTACGTTCGTCAACCAGCAACGCCTGACAGCCCCACGCAAGCTGGTGGCGGGGGACGAGATCGGTGTGGGTACAAACGTGGTGGTAACCTTCGAGGGTCCGGGTGCCGCCGCGACGTCCGGCGGTTCCGGCAAGCTTCTTCTTGGATGCGTAATTGTTACCATTGTATTGTTGTGCATCGTGGCGCTCGTCGGCGCCTTCCTCTTTGACTACTTGAACCTGTATTGCACATCGCCGTTCGAATGGATATTCGGCGCGCTCGGGTCTTGCAAAATACCATAATTGCTTTCGTAAAGAGGGATCCGGCCGGATTGCTTTTTTAATCCATATCCGTCCAGACGGACGGCAGGCGTTCCTCCTAATGAGTCTCATCCATCCGCCACAAGGCGGGCCACTTCTCGCGTTCCCTTCGGCGCCAGCAGCAATTTCATAAAGATCCCATCCAGCCACCGGCCGAATTTATATCCGACCTCGCGGAAGTGAGCCACTTCACGGAATCCGAAGCGCGCATATAGCCGGATGCTGGCCTCGCTTTCAGAATCAATGCCGACCAGGACGGCATGCATGCCGAGCGGGCGGGCCGCTTCGATGAGTGGAGGTGGGAGCAGTGTCCCCACGCCATGCCCCCACCAGGCCAACGCGACGTAGATCCAATCTTCCACCGAAACCGGTAACCGATCTCGGGGCGGAAGCGGTTGAGCGAGCCCAAACCCGCCACGCCGACCGCCCGTCCGGTGGGTTGGCTACCTGCTGAGAGGGATGACAGGTTTTGTTAGAGATCTGTTGCCGACACGAAATGAGTCGTCCTCACCCTCCACACCACCCTCTCTGCCGCCGCGCAGCGCTACCCAACCAACCGTGCGACTGGTAAAGAGTCCCAGCCCGGCCCGGAACCTTTGTTGCTGGACACCTGTCTTGAGGATTGCTATGCCGCGCTCAGAGTACACTTTGACTCATTCCAACCATTACGACATAGATGACCTGATGTGTCAGGAGCCCGGCAATGGCCAGTACAATCACCCTTCGTCACACGGTTTCTGCGTGAGAGGTTTCTACAGAGTACGTAGTACAGCCTCCGATAGGATTGTCGGAATTGATATATAATGGTAATAGTGGTCATGCGAAAACCACTTTTTGTGCGCACCTTGACAGATGACGAAACGGTGCGGGATGTCATCGGGGCTTCAACGAGAACGGATTAACGGTACTGAAGCATCGTTCATATCGACCCCACAAGAACCAGGCAGCCTTTTTGCCCGAACAGGCAGAGCGGATGTCGAGGAGCAAATAAGCCTATGGGTGTGATACTATGCCATTGACCATAGGACATTTGTTGCAAGGGCGGTATCGCATCCTAGACCTGTTGGGACGGGGAGGCATGGGCGCTGTCTTTCTGGCCGAGGATACCCACCAGTTCGGCCGGCGCTGCGCTGTCAAGGAAAACCTGCCTGATCCCTCCGCCAGCAAGTCCCTCCTAGCCCAGACCCATCAGCAGTTCCTGGCCGAAGCAAGTGTTTTGGACCAGCTCGATCACCCCAATCTCCCCAAGATATCCAACTACTTTAGTGAGGGGGACGGCGATTACCTGGTGATGGATTACGTGGAGGGAGAAGACCTGGACAGTGCTCTGCAGCGCATCGGCGGGCCGCTGCCCGAGAAGCCGGTGCTGATCTGGACCAACCAGGTGTTGGACGCGCTGACCTACCTGCACAGCCATCGCCCCCGGCCGATCATCCACCGCGACATCAAGCCAGCCAACATCCGGCTCACGCCGCAGGGCAAAATCAAGCTGGTGGACTTTGGGTTGGCCAAATTGCTCGACCCCAACAACCCACGCACCAAGACCGTCTTGCGCGGCCGGGGCACACTGGAGTACTCCCCGCAGGAGCAATACGCTGTCGATGGGACCGGGCACACCGACGCCCGCTCCGATCTCTATTCGCTGGGAGCGACGCTGTATCATCTGTTGACCAACACTCCCCCACCCGGCGTCTACCAGCGACTGCTCAATCCGGCCGTCTTGAGACCGCCTCGCCAAATCAACCCGCGGCTGACGGAGAATACCGAACGGGCCATCCTGCGGGCGCTCGAGATCCATCCAGACCAACGCTTCCAATCGGCAGCCGAGATGCGCCAGGCGCTTCTGCCACCGGCCGAATTTCCCGCCTTAACCCCAACGCCGCCTCCCCTGAAAGCGGAGACGGTGGCTGTTCCTATCGTGTCCGTCGAACAAGCGCCACCCCCGGCTGTCCCGCGCATGCGATGTCCCCATTGTGGCCAAATGATGCTCCCAGCCAACGAAAAGTTGTGCTTCCGTTGCGGCCGGCCGCTATCCGAAGCGATGCCCCAAGCACCTACCGCGGAGGCACCCCCGACGGCGGCGCATATCTTCTAAATAACACCCTTCCAAGCTGACCAAATAACGCGGCTGGAGGGAATTGATGAAAGGGGTTCACTATGAAGAAAACGATTCGCGCGAAAGTTTTCTCCCTGGCGGCAACCTTGGGCTTACTTGTGATCACTTCCCTTTTCGTGGGGGTGCCCAGTGCATCCGCCTGCACCTTCGCCGCTCTGAAGTCTGTCACCCTCGCCACAGACCCGCCTCGACCGGTCAAAGGGCTGCCCTTCACCCTCAATGCGGTTCTCCTCTACGGCGGCGGCATGGGACACGGTAACATGCTGACGGCTGCCGAGAATGCTGTCAATGCCAGCTTGACTTTGGAGAAGGAGACGCAGATCGTCGAAGGGGACAACCCCCTTCAAACTACCACCCCGGTTTTCGGCTTGGGCTATGAGGACACCGTTCCCCTCACCTGGAAACTGATAGCTGAGCAGCCCGGCCGGCAGTACATTCACATTGCGGTGACGAATGACACCTTTGGCGAGGGGCAGGAGTCCACTGCCTTCTGGAATGAGAACGGCCTCCTGGGTTGGGAAGTAGTCCGCCCGGACATGAAGGATACGCGCATCGAGGCGGGCAACAAGGACGCAATAGCTGCGTCCAGTCTTGCCCTTATGCCAAGCCTTCGCCTGAAGAAATGGCGAACTCTGCCAAATAACGACATTCTCTTCACCGACGCCGACGGCACTCGATATTCGGTTAAGGCCGGTGAGCTTGACCTGGGCACGGAAGACGCTTCGCCAGTTATCGTTACCGATGCCAACGGCAACCGCTACCTGGCAACCAATGGCCGTATCGTGGTCGTCGAAGGTCCCCAAGTATTTGCTCCGACCACACGCCCCGCTCAACCCGGCCTCAAAGATCCGGTGACCGTACAGGCAAGGATTGTGGGAGCTATGGAGAAGGGAAAGGCATCCCTTTTCTTCTCCACGGATGGAACTTTCTGGCAGTCGGTGGAGATGGCGCGGATGTCCGACGAGGCGCTTTGGCAAGGAGAGATCCCGGCGCAGGACGAGGACGGCCTGACGATCAACTACTATCTGGAGGTCACGGATGACGCCGGGCAGGTGGTGACATTGCCGCGGTATAGCATTCGGGTTGTTGACTCGGACCGGGTGGCTCAATGGGTGCGCACTGCGTTCCTTATTACCCTAGCCCTTATCTGCCTGGCTATTTGCGTCATTATCTTTTGGATCAGATGGGACCAGACCAGGAAGGAGCGACGCGCCGGAGCGAAGCCTTCCATAATCATGAGCGGCCAGCAACCGCTTCTAACCCAGAGGCTCACTGGCGTCCTGGCTCAAATGCGCCGCCCCGCGTCCGCCGAGGCCGAGTCCTGGTGGACGGGCTTCTATGTGTTGATGATTCTCGGCGTGATCTTAACCATCGTAGGCATCTTAATCGACCAGTTCCAGATCATCAACCTGATTATCAAAATGGGTTAATGAGCAAATGCCTCTCGAGGCATGGCTTATGGAGGCATGATCATGGAATGTCCCAATTGTAAGCGAAGGAACCGTCCTACTGCCCGTTTCTGCGCCTATTGCGGTGCATCACTGAGTGCAGTGCGCCCCCCCAACCCTCCAAGCGCCGCGCCCGGCGTCAGCTTTCGCGAGCGCTTTCGCCTTAGCCTGCCCTCCTGGCTGATTGCGCCGCTCCTGTTAATCCTTGCCTTTATCATCATCGCAATTCTCGCCCTCCGCACCGCTGCACCCGGGGGCAGTGATTACGAGCGTATCATAAAAACCCTGCAGGCGGCAAAGGGTTTGGGCAATTTCTCAGCCGTCGTGTGGATCGTCATCCTGGTGGCCCTTGCCTTCTGGCTGAGAGCTGGCCTCACTCTCTCCAAGGTCCGCCTGGTAGTCCAGCTCTTCTTCTTCGGATTGATCAATACCTTTTTCTATTTCGGCCAGCCGCTCATCACGCCCATCATCCTGCCGATATTGCAGTGCAATCACCTGAACACCAACACGACCAACTGCCTCTTTGGCCCCTTTATGCGCGACCTGGCTCTCCACATGCCCGTGCCGCTCTATGTCCCCTTTGCTGCTGTGGGGTCATTTATGTTGGCCGCCGTCCTCTTTGGCCGGGCCTGGTGTGGTTGGGTCTGCCCCGTGGGATTATTCTCCGACCTTCTAACTTATGCCCGCCAATGGATCCTGAAAGCCGAGCGTTGGGCTATTTCCCAGGCTGTCCACGACCGTCTGATTTACATTAAGTATGGTTTGCTGGCCACCCTCCTCCTCTTTTCCGCCAGCATTGGACTGACTCAACTGATCGATCCACTCGTGGGAAAAGCCTACATCAACGCCCTGCCCGCGGCCCTGCGCTACGAACCGGATTGCATGTTTTGCCCGGCTCCGGCCATCTTTGCCTATTGGCCGCTGGTGCTCATCCCCACCCTCTGGACTTTCAGCGTTAATCCGGACTGGTTTAATCGCGTAGGAACGCTCATCGCTACCTCCTGGACGTACTTCGTCGTCTCCATCCTCTTCGTTGTCTTCAGCCTGTACATACCCAGAGTCTTTTGTCGTTACTTCTGCTGGGTGCGGGCCATGACCAATCTGGTAGCCAAGTACAGTCCGATCGCTATCCATAAAGACGTGAAGGGGTGCAAGTCCTGCCGTACCTGCCAACGGGTGTGCCCGATGATGGTCAAACAGATTTTGGAGGAGAAAGAGAACCCGCGCATCGCCGAACCGGAATGTGACAGCTGCCTGCTATGTGTAGAGCATTGTCCGGACAGCAATCTTCGCCTTCTGGTAGGCAAGTGGCGGTTCCTGCCTCTCTTCCCTGGTCAAAAGAAGGAATGATCTATGCCTGCTGATATTCAAAACCCCTCACTGCCGGATGACCAAGCCGATGCTGCCGTTCGCAGCGCCCCCAAAGATCGCCAGGAAAAGGTGCGGGTAGCGTTAGTCGGGTTGGCCGAAGCTCACACCCGGGCGATGCAACAGACGCCTAACCGCCCCTGGCTCATGAATTACTACGACGAGATGGCCAACCGTTCCTGGGATCCTTGGGGACAAATTGCCCAGCTTGCCCAAGCCCAGGGGCGCAAGGTTATCGGCACCTTCTGCGTCTTTGCACCGGATGAACTGATCTATGCTGCCGGAGGACTCCCTATCCGCCTGGATGCGGGGGCCGACGAGGCCATCCCCGAAGGAGAACAAGAATTAGGGACTGTCAACATCTGCCCCGTCATCAAATCTTCCTTGGGCCTGAAACTCTTGAACATGCCCTTCGCCGGCGAGGCGCGGATAGACTTGGCGCTCATTCCCACGGTGTGCGACGGCAAAAAGAAACTGGTGGATATCTTTGCCCGCTATGTGCCCACCTGGATGCTACAGGTACCCCATACCTCCCTGGACCCCAGGGTCAGAGATTACTGGCGGACGGAAATCAAATTGCTGCGGGAGAATCTGGAGGAATTTACCGGTCACAAGATCAAGGCGAAGGAGTTGGCAGGGGCTATCCAGCTTTTTAACCGCAAACGCCGGGTTATACGCCGCCTTTACGAGGTGCGTCAAGCCCCCCTTCCTCCCATCACCGGCCGGGACGCCTTACTGGTGGTATCTACTTCCTACCATGACGATCCCCAGCGCTGGGTGGAGCAGACGGAAAGATTGTGCCTGGAACTGGAAGATCGAGTCCGGCGCGGGATAGGTGTCGCTGAGCCCCATGCCTCGCGGCTGATGCTGGCTGGTTGCCCCATCGTACCCCCCAACTGGAAAGTACCAGATATCCTGGAAGAGCTGGGAGGGATCATCGTCACCGACGAATTGTGCACAGGGAGCCGGGGTTACTGGTACCTGGTTGGCGAGGAGGGGCGCAGCGTGGACGAGATGGTGACCGCTTTGGCCGACCGCTACATCATGTGTGAGTGTCCCTGCTTCGTCCCCAACACTCCGCGCCTCAAACGGATCGTGGAAAGCGTGGAGGCTTGGCGGGTGAAGGGGGTAATCTATTATCAGTTGCTCTTCTGCCATACCTTGAATATCGAGGCCGTGGAGGTGGAGCGAGCTCTGAGGCAAATCGGCATACCGATGTGCAAGATAGACACCGATTACAGCGAGCAGGGGGCGGAGGCGATGCGCACGCGCCTGGAGTCGTTCCTGGAGACGTTGCGCGAAGACAAGAAGCAGTTGCCGGCCAAGCCGGGAGCGGTGGCACAGGCGCCGTCATTCTGGATGTCCCTCACCCTGCCGCCGGGGTTGGCCGGCGAGCTACCGACGGTCGCGGCGGGTCACATCCCCTCCGGCCCCTTAAGTAGGCCCAGGGGGCAGACCGTGCAACCTCAGGTATTGCCCGCAATACCCGCTCCCGCACCGCCGCCAGCAGCCCCGGTTGCTCAGAAACCCCAGGCAGCCGCCACCCCGCAGCCTGTTTCACCGCCGGCGGCGCAGCCCGGCTCCGAGCCACTGCCCACGGTCCAGATACAGGTAGGCGAGTTCCAGTTGGTCATACCCGGTGGGCGGACAATCTCGCTGGCAGCCGGCAAAGACTACACCCTGGGTCGCGGCCATTCAGAGTCGCCTGCGGAGATAGACCTGAGCGAGTATGGTGGCGACGTCAGTCAGGTTTCCCGTAAACATGCCCGCCTGGCGGTGGCCCGCGACCGTTGCCTCCTGGAGGACCTGGGCAGCAAGAATGGCACTTTGGTCAACGGCCGCCGCCTGAGTCCAGGGGAACGCTGCCCACTATCTGGAGAAGAACAGATCACACTGGGAAGCTTAATCCTCCACGTGTTGAAGGGTTAGTTCAACCGGTAAGGAGACAGGGCAGGCCTTGGTGTTCTAGGTACGTCCGCTTTTCAGGAGCCTATCATGGTTTTCCAAGTTGTGGCCGCCAGTTTTCTCCTGGGTCTAAGTGCCAGTCCGGCATGCTTGGGAGTATGCTTGCCGATTCTCTTACCGCACATTGGCGTGGTGGGAGGTGAGCATCCTCTGCAAGCGGGATTCGCCGCTTCCCTCTTCTTCACCTTGGGGCGGCTGGTCATCTATCTGGGCTTGGGGATGATCCTGTTCGCACTAGGGGCATCGCTGCAGGGGGCCGGCCTGTGGAATTGGGGAGTCAGCAACGCTCCTTGGTTCGGCGCCAGCCGCATCCTACTGGCCATCCTGATTGCTCTCTATGGGATCAGCGTGGTCTTCAATTGGCCCCGGCTGGCGTGGTGCCAAACCTTCTTCCATGGTCCACGCCAACGACCGTTACTTTCCATACTTTTAGGGGCGCTGGCTGGGAGCATCCTCTGCCCGGCGCTCTGGCTGGCCTTTTTACAAGCTGCCCAGTTGGATTGGCAGCCCCTGGCTTGGCTATCCATCGTCAGCTTCTGGTTGGGCAGCTCACTTATTGTAATTACCGCAGGAGTTTCCGCCGGGGCGCTCCTGAGGTATTGGCGTAATCTTGCTCAGGTACGAGGCGTAGCAGGGGCGACTCTTATCTTTGTAGGCGCGCTATATTTGATAGGGAGGTGACATTCCATGATTGTAACTGCTGGCATAGATGTCGGTTCCACCACGACCAAGGCCGTGGTGCTACAGGATAAAACTATTGTTGGCTACGCTCGCTGCCCGACGGGAGTGGATTGCACCGCAGCAGCAATGCAAGTTCTTTCTCAGTCTTTGGCAATGGCCAACTTGCCGGTGTCTGCCATAGCTTTCATATTAGCTACGGGCTATGGCCGCAACGTGGTCACCGTGAAATCGTTAGGGAACGCTCCCTTCGCCTCGATGACGGAGATCAACTGCCATGCCGTCGGAGTAAAGAGTTTACTCCCCACTACGATGACCATCGTTGACATCGGCGGGCAGGATTCCAAGGCGATCTCTCTAAATCCGGACGGCTCGGTTAAGAACCGCTGGATGAACGACAAATGTGCTGCCGGCACGGGCCGCTTCTTCGAACAAATTGCCGGCAGGTTGGGCCTCACGGTGGATCAATTAGGGCCGTGCTCCCTGTCTTCTAAATATCCGGCCAGACTGAACAGCACTTGCACCGTCTTCGCCGAGACTGAAGTTATTTCCCTTCTGGCCCAGAAAAAGCTGCCGGAGGATATTGCTGCCGGATTGCATCAGGCAGTGGCACAGCGCGTATGTGCCGGGGCCAGGCGGGTGGGCGTCCAGAACGAAGTGGTCTTTACCGGCGGGGTGGCTGAGAACGTCGGTATGCACAAAGCCCTCGAGGAGGAACTACAACTACCGGTGCATGTCCTTAAGGCGGCACCCTATACGGGCGCCATCGGCGCAGCCGTTCAGGCCTATCAGCGGGTGGCGCAGCAATGAGGGGGACGCCATGTCCATCGAGGAGGCTGACGTCGTATGCCCTCCTTCACGAGAGAACAAATTGACAGTGCAATATGGGAGTGAGTTAAGTCTAACCTTACCGACTCGGAGCAAGTAAACAGGGAATGGCAGGAGTATACTGCTTCCCCCAATCCCCAACCCTTAACCCCAATCCCCGTCTTCCATTCCATGCTCGCCTGGAGCGTGAGTTGAAGGAATACTCGGAATGAGCGGAGAGGCTTCCCCACGACCCGGGACACGCTGGGGCTGCTTGATCACCTGGTGCGTGGTTGGGCTGGCGCTACTTGGTTTGGCGCTGGTACTTGCGCGCAGCTCTGCCGCTCAGCCACGATCCGGCCCGGCGCCTGATTTCACGCTGACATCGTATGATGGGGAGACGATTACCATGTCCGGGTTGCGCGGGCAGGTGGTGGTTATCAATTTCTGGGCATCGTGGTGCGATTATTGCGCCGACGAGGCGCCTGACCTAGAAAGAGCCTGGCAGGATTACCGCGATCAAGGCGTAGTGTTCGTTGGCGTGGACTATAAGGACAGCGACGCCGAGGGTCGCAAGTTCATCGAGCGGTATGGGATCACCTATCTAAACGGTCCCGATTTGGGCAATCGCATCTCGAATATGTTCGTGATCGTGGGCATGCCGGAGACGTTCATCATTGACCGCCAAGGGGAGATTGTGTTTTTCGCCATGCGTCCGCTTTTCTTTGAGGAGTTGAGTGCCGAGATCGAAAAACTACTCGGCAGCTAGCTCTCAGCGGTAAGCTTCTGGCTCCTGGTTGCTGGTTCTTGGCTTGTCTGATGCCTGTGAACAGATCACCAAGAATTAATCATTGTGAACTCCAAACGATAAACTGTGAACTGACACCCTAAGGAGATTCCAGCCACGCTTGTTTTTCTCACTGTTTTGATCCTGGTTGTGGCTTTTGTCGTCCGGCCCCTGGCGATGTCTCAGGAGAGCGGGCATAATAATATAAAACATGCCCCATAAAATTAAAATTGGGAGTGAAGCCAATAGAAAGTTATACGATATTCAAACCCACAAATTATCTACATGAGGCTTAGGAATTTTATTATCACAAAAGGTGACACATTGGTTGTTAAAAAAGGTTCAAGGATATAACTTTATTATTACCCCCTGATAAAATTTTATCAATACTTGCCTATAATTTTGAATTTTCAGGAATGAACTTTATTATGATTCTACAAAAAGTGTAGGATGATAAAAAAAGTCCTTTCCACAATAATAAAGTGCTTTGCTGGAAGTACCACAACATTATCCCTAAGCATCCCGATACAGTGGGGGGTTAATGTTCCGGGGCATATCCTGGAAGAAACCTTCCCAAAATTTGAAAATTAAAAGTGTGTATTTGGGATTTTGACAAATCGCGACAAGTGATGACAGGGAGCGACAAAAGCGGACACAAGAAAGTCAATGTAATTTTTAATGCAAGCATGATGTTTTTTTCAGTCGGACCGATATAATATTGTCCTAGTTGTTCCGGATTCAATCCGTCACTCCGCCCGAAGGGGAGTGACCTTGCCCTCGCTTTCGGCACGGCGATCCGGGAAAGCGGCGAAAAATACTTTATGATAGTATAGAAATTCCTTTGTAAAATGCCTTTCCACGCTTTCGATTGCCAAACCCTTAGCCGGAAGACACAGTGGAGCAATGATCCACAGAGTTTGAAATGACAAACGACGCAAAACACAGGGCGCTCGTTCTCCTTTTGCTGACCGTAATTGCGGCGGTGTTGATCGGCGCGGCACTGTCCCGGCTCGAATTCCAAGCCGGAATTCCGCTTCCGATAGGGGATTTCCAGATGGGGCTTCCACAGAAAGAGGCGCCGAAAATATCGATCTCCATCGTCGCGATGGCTAAAATAGCGTTGGTGGTCGTTCTGATCCTGGTTGCGATTTATTCCGTGTTTAAGTTTCGGAAAAAGATTCCATGGCGGGACATCCTGGCGCCCGCCTTTTTCACCATTATCGTCTCGATGATCGCACTTTGGATTCTGTTCACCATGCAGGGAGTGAGGATTAATTTCGACGCCCAGGCGCCGGAAATCCTCATGCCGACACCAATCATCGAAAGCCGGCCGCTCGGTCCCCTCAAGACCGACCTGACGTGGTTGGTGTGGATCGGCCTGGCGCTCGGGTTGATCCTTATCGGAGTTCGACTCTTTTTCTGGCAGCGCGAACCCAACCGGATCCCGGACGCCGTACAGTGGGAGGCGGAGCAGGCGATTCGTGCGCTGCAAACCGGCTCGGATGTTCGCAGCGTGATCGTGCGTTGTTACCGTCAGATGAGCCAGGCGCTTCAAAAAGAACGCGGCATCCAGCTCGAGGAAACCATGACGGCCCGGGATTTCGAGCGCTTGCTGGAAGCCAGGGGCATCCCGCATGATCCGGTTCATCAACTGACCCAACTTTTCGAAGGAGCCCGCTACGGATACCGGCAACCCGGTCCGGAGGAGGAACGCAAGGCGCTCGATTGTTTGAACGCGATCATGCAATCCGGCCTCTCCGCAGGAAAGCCGGGTTGAGATGAACGTTCCCCGGCGTTCCGCCCTGTTGATCCTACTGCTGGGAACGGTCCTTTTACTGGGATTCTTCTTCCGCGATTTCATTTTCGAAAACTTCGTTCGGCCCTGGGCGCTTGTGGTTTGGGTGTTCTGGCAAGACGTGCAAAGCTTCGACCAGATAATTTATTGGATCTTGTTGATCGTTTCGATCATGCTCTATGCGTTCTTCCGCAATGTCAGGAGATCCACCGATACCTCGTCCACACCTTCGCCGGATTCCAACGCCACCCTGGAAGAAATCAACCGCTGGCGGATTTTAATTCCGCTGACCACCGACGAGATCGATACGCCGAATATCCTCAAGCGGAATCTGGGGAAGATGCTCACCGCGATCTATACGTCCCGCCAGCCGGAGTCCGCGCATTGGGAAGTCGATGAAGCGTTGCGGCAGCACCGGATTCCCCTCCCGGAATCCATTTACGGCTTTCTGTTTCCGGCCGAGCCGGTGGAGAAGGCCCCGTTCTTCCTTCGGATTGCACAGGATATCCTGCGGGCTCCCGGAAAGCTGGCCCGCCGGTGGTCGGGTCGCGAGACGGCCGGGTACTACCGGTCGATCGAAGAAGTTCTCACCTATATGGAATCCTTGATGGAGAAAAAACATGACGACAAACCCTTCGGCACCCGTCAGCATTGAACAGGTGGCCGACCTCTCGGCGCGGGTCATCCGGGAAGTCGAAAAGGCGGTCATCGGGAAGCACGACGTAATCACCCGGATGATGGCGGCGTTTCTCTCTTCCGGCGGCCACATCTTGCTGGAAGATAATCCCGGCCTGGCCAAAACCCTGATGGCCAACAGCTTTGCCGCCGCCCTGGGGCTGGGATTCAACCGCATTCAATTCACACCCGATTTGCTTCCCGGAGACATCACCGGCGGATATATATTCGACAGCGATAAAAACAAGTTTCAATTGCGCAAGGGGCCGCTGTTTACCAATATCTTGTTGGCGGACGAGATCAACCGGGCGTCGCCCAAAACCCAATCCGCTTTGCTGGAAGCCATGCAGGAGTACCAGGTATCCCTGGAGGGGGAAAGCCTGCCCCTGCCCAAGCCGTTTATCGTGATCGCCACCCAAAATCCGATCGAGTACGAAGGAACGTTCCCGCTTCCGGAAGCCCAGCTCGACCGGTTCATGGTGAAACTCTCTGTTGGATACCCAAAACCCGAGGAAGAAGACGAGATCCTGAAACGACGCGCCGAGCGCAGGCAGGATAAAGTCGATTTGCAGGCGGTGATGACGCCGGAAACGTTCTGCGCCATGCAGGCTGCCGTCGAGGAAGTCTATGTCAATCCGGACGTGCGGCGGTATATGGTCGATCTGGTGGCCGCCACCCGGGCGCATCATCAGGTGGTGGTAGGTGTCAGCCCGCGCGGGTCGCTGGCCTTGTTGAAATTGGCCCGGGCTTGGGCCGCCATCCAAGGCCGTGATTATGTCATCCCGGACGACATCCAAGCCTTCACCCAGCCCGCTCTCGCCCATCGACTGCTTATGGATCCCACCCTGTGGGGCTCGAAAAAAACCGAAGACGCGGTGATCGAGGAGGTCGTCTCCTCGATTCCGGTTCCGGTTTTAAAAACTGCGCATGAATAGCAAGACTTTATCCCTGATCCTGACCGTCTTCGGCCTGTTCCTGATCGCCCTGTTCGCCCGGAATGGGGACCTGATCTGGATGACACTCCCGTTTTTGGCGGTCCTGGGACTGGGGATTCTGCAATCGCCTTCGATTGAAAATTTAAATTTACGGGCAACCCGGTCGGTGGAGAAAAACACCGTCGGCGGGATTACCACCTTAAGTGTCAGTGTGGCCGTCCGCAACCTGGGACTCGAAACCGTTTGCGTGCAATTCGCCGATCCGCTCCGGCCGGGGATGCGCGCCGTAAAGGGACGGATGCGGACGGCGGCGGCGCTGGCGACGGGGAGCGAAACCCGACTCCAGTACGCCTTCCAGGCGGTCCGTGGGAGTTTCTCCTGGAAAACGATCCGGGTCGTGGTCAGCGATCCCCTCGGATTGATCGGAACCGCGGTGGATCTGCCCGCGGCGGCCGAGGTTCCCGTGCCGCCCGAGTTGAGAAAATTCCGCCCATTTCCCCTGCGGTCTTCGCGCACTCTGCATACGGCGGGCTCGAACCCGGCCCGTCTCGGCGGCCGGGGCACGAATTTCTGGGGCGTGCGGGAATATCATCCGGGTGATCCGCTGCGCCGGATCGATTGGCGCCGGACGGCCCGCCACCCAAATCAGTTTTTCACAAAAGAATTCGAGCAGGAGGAAATCACCGATATCGGCTTAATCCTGGATGCCCGGCAAAAAACGGACCTGCGCATCGGGGAAGAAAGCTTGTTCGAACATTCCGCCCGAGCCGCCGCTTCGCTGTCCGAGGTGTTCCTGCGCCAGGGCAACCGCGTCAGTTTGCTGATCTTCGGGAAGCAGATCCTCAGCCTGTTTCCCGGATACGGAAAAATCCAACTCAACCGGATCCTTCATACGCTGAGCAAGGCCGTCCCCGAAGCGGACGCGGGTTTCAACAGCCTTCAATTCATCCCCCTGCAAATGTTTTCAAGTCATTCTCTCATTTTAATCCTCAGCCCTCTGGCTCCCGAAGACTGGCGGTTGTTCCCGCGCCTGCGGGCTCACGGGTACCAGGCGCTCCTGATCAGTCCCGATCCGATCGAATACGCCCGGCGTGTGCTTCCCGCCGATCCGAACACCGGTTTGGCGGCCCGGCTCACACAGGTGGAACGCCGCTTGCAGATCGGCAAGATCACGCAGCTTTGGATCCCCGTGGTCGAATGGCAGGTCGATCAGCCGCTTGCTCCACTGGTGCGCACGGCGCTGCGGACATCCCATATCCAACAGGAACGGTAGGGAGACGACGGGATGCTTTGGCGAAAAATCCTCAAACTCGTTTTTCCGATCGCCTGTCTGGCCTGCCTGGCCGTCGGGTTCGCCGGCATCGGGCAATGGATCGTCCTGCTGGGCGTATTGTTGGCTCTTCCGGCTTGGCTGGCTGCCTTTAAATGGGGATCCGGTTTTTTCCCGACGACGGCGCTGGTTCTGTCCATCGGCTTGGCCGCGGTCGGTATGTTGATATCCGTTTCGCCGGTATCGATGATCCTCGGTGCAACCTTCGCCTTCGCCGGTTGGGACATTGTGCTGTTCCAAAATAACCTGAACGACGATTTGCCCGCCCAAGCGGTCGAACCGTTTGAGGAGCGGCATTACCGGAATTTGACAATGGCCCTCGGACTCGGTCTGCTGGTTGCCGTTGCCGGTTCGATGGTCCGCATTCAGATCCCCTTTGGTTGGATGATATTGTTGGCCGCGATCGCCCTCCTCGGTCTGGAAGGACTCTGGCGAAATTTTATAGCGTGACGCCGATTGGCTAGAGTGTTTTGCTAGAAACTTGAAACCAGCCAATCATTAAGGGCAATAAAAGAGTAGACAGATTATAAAAAAACGCAGTCAGAAAAAAACTTCCTTATCACATTATTCCACCTTGTTATTATTTCTAAACCTTGTGGAAAAGGACCCCGAGTTCAACAATGAAGTGCAACACTTGGGGGTAAGTGAAGGTCTCCGCGCTAGAATGCGCGGATATGACAACTACCTACAAACAGCTGAATAGTGAGGAACGGGACAAGCTAGCGATACTAAAGGGACAAAAGAAGGGCGTTCGGGCAATCGCCCGGGCTTGGAAAGGGATCCCTCCACTATCAGCCGGGAATTAAAGCGAAATGCACCCCCGATCCGGAGCGGATATTACCTGGCGCACAAAGCCCAAGCGCGCTCCGCAGATCGGCGCAGCTTGGCGGTCCACCGGAAGCGCTTAAAGACTCCCAGGTTAAGAGCGTACGTCAATCGACAGCTCCGGCGGGGATGGTCACCGGAATTGATTGCCGGTCGGCTGGTGTCTCTTGGCTGGAAAGATCATGTAAGTACTGAGGCCATTTACCAGTATGTTTATAGCGAGGCTGGGGATCTTATTCCATACCTTACACGATCTCACCGAAAGCGGAGAAGGAGAGGGTACAGTCGAAAACACACAAAAAGCCATATTCCAGGCCGGGTTTCAATCTCAGAGCGGCCAGCGGTAGTTACTTCTCGGAAACGCTGGGGCGATTGGGAAGCCGATACGGCCATTTCGAGCAAGAGCCGTCCGGTCTTGCAGTTTATCGTGAATCGCAGGGCGCGCTACATGTTGCTGAACCGGCTCCCGTGCCGGGAAGCATCCGCGATGCGCAAGACCATGAATCGGGCGATGTGCAGATTGCCATCACGGTGACGAAAAACGATTACTTATGATAACGGGGTTGAAAATGTTGAGCATGAACTGGTGAACCGTGTACTGGGAACTAAATCTTATTTCTGCAATCCCTATATCAGTCAGGAGCGGTGAACGGTGGAGAATATAGTGGGAATAGTTCGTCGCCGATTTCCAAAGAGGACAGATTTTGCTATGCTTCCTGCAGCCAAGATTAAATGGGTCGAGCGGTGGATAAATAATCGCCCGATGAAAATCTTGAATTTCCAAACGCCTGCGGAGGTCTTTCGCTCAGGTGTTGCACTTCGAGGGTGAATCCAGCGACTTTATCGAATCTCCCCGCTGAATACCCCGCAGCTTGCTGCGGGGATGAAAGGGGGTTGTTTCCCCTCCCTTGGGAGGGGAAACTAAAGATGGGGTGGGGGCAAGAAACCGGTAAAACGAT
>JBEKLP010000037.1:0-23265 GCA_050010135.1 Anaerolineales bacterium | reverse complement strand
GATCGTTCCTCGCGCTGATGCTCTCCAGTTTCGGCGTGTTGCTGCAGGCGCTCTACCTGGCCGGGGATATGGACTTTCTGCTCAGCGCGCCGGTGCCCGTCCGCGCCGTGTTCGTCTCCAAGCAGCTGCAAGCGGTCCTTCCGAACTTCGGGCTGGTGGCGTTGTTCGGTCTGCCGGTGCTTCTCGGACTGGGCGCCTCGGGCGGTTACAACTTTCTCTATTACCCGATGGTGGTAATCGTGCTGGCCCTGACGGCCCTGGCCGCCGCGGGCGTATCGAGCTTTTTGGTGATGGGCGTGGTGCGCGTCTTCCCCGCCCGCCGCGTGGCCGAGGTGCTCGGCGCCGTCGGCGCGATCGTTTCCATCCTCTGTTCGCAATCCGGCAACTTCCTCAACGCCATGCATCCGGATTATTCAAAAATCACCGGCAAGCAAATTCCGCTGAATCTGATCACCCGCTTCAACTCGCCCTGGATCCCGCTCTCATGGCCCGGGCGCGGCCTGGTGGACCTGGGCCAGGGCCGCTGGCTCAGCGGCATCCTGTTCCTGGCGCTCACCCTGGCGGTGATGGGCGGATTGTTCTACCTCTCGCTGATCACCGCCGAGCGCCTGTATTACACCGGCTGGGCCAGGATGCAGGTTGGAAGCAGAAAGAAAAGGACCGCCGCGAAGCCTGCTGTTTCTCCGTCTCCCGCCGCCGCTGCGCCGGTACGCACCGCCCATGCATCGCCCCTGGCGCGTTTCGTCCCGTCGCCCGTGCTCGGAATCGTCGGCAAGGATTTCCTGACCCTGCGCCGCGATCCGCGCAGCATGTCGCAACTTGTCACGCCGCTCATCGTCGCGCTCGTCTATGGAGTCTTCCTGCTACGTCCGGGCGGATTGACCTCCACGGAAACGGCGGACGCGCCGGATTGGCTTCTGCAGGGGGTGCAAAACGTCATGGTCTACGGCAGCGTGGGGCTGGCCATGTTCGTCGGCTGGTCGCTCCAATCGCGGCTGGCGCTCATGGGCTTCTCGCAGGAGGGAAAGAACTACTGGATCCTCAAAAGCGCGCCGATCTCGACCCTCCGCCTGGTGGCCGCCAAGTTCCTGGTGGCCTACGTGCCGGCTCTCGTCCTCGGATGGGCGTGCATGCTTGTAGTCTCGCTGCTCAAGAGCGCCCCGATTTCGATTCTCGTATTCGGCTTGATCGTCGTGGCGCTTTCCATCTCCGGCACGGCCGGGATCAACCTCGCGTACGGCATCCTTGGCGTCAACCTGACGTGGGAGGACCCGCGCCGGATGAACGCGGGCTTCTCGGGCTGCCTCAGCCCGCTGTTCAGCATAATCTATCTGGCGATCGACGCGGGGTTGTTCATCGGGCCGGCGATGCTCCTGGGCGCATTCGGCGTTCCGGCGATCGCAGGCCAGGCGGTCGGCCTGTTGTTGGGGGGCACGTTCAGCCTGGCGTGCGCGATCATCCCGCTTTGGCTGGCCTCCCGCCGCGTGGCGCGCATCGGCGAGGGCTGAGAATCTTTTTTCCCGCGCCGTTCGAAAAATATTATCGAATCTATTAATAACCGACTACGGAAACAGTCGGGCTTTGTCATTGCGAGCCCGCCCTCACAAAGCGGGGGAAGCGTGGGCCCGCAATGACAAGGCATGTTTATCCTTCTGAATATGCTTCTTCGTCGCCATTCCATTGACGAATGATCCACCATTCGAAAATAATAGGCAGACGAAGGGACGTTGTCCAAGGAAAAGAGCAAGTTTGTCATTGCGAGGAGACCCGGCGCAGCCGGGGCGACGCGGCAATCTCTTCATCCGAAAAGGAAAAACCAGATTGCCACGCCCCCGCCCTCCGAAAAGAACGGAGGGCAATCGGGGGCTCGCAATGACAAGGTATCTTGATCCTTCTGAGTATGCTTCTTCGTCGCCATTCCATTGACGAATGATCCACCATTAGAAAATAATAGATAGAAGAAGGGACGTTGCCCAAGTAAAAGAGTAAATTTGTCGTTGCGAGCCCGCCCCTGTCGGGGTGGGCCGGGGCGACGCGGCAATCTCTTCATCCGCAGGGGAAAAACCAGATTGCCACACCCCCGCCCTCCGAGAAGAACGGAGGGCATTCGGGGTCGCCGACTACGCGGAATAACGCCGCTTCGCAAGGTAAACTCGCAATGACATCATGCATGTCTCTCTGTGGCCTGATGGAAAGGCTGGCCTTTTTCTCTCCTCAATACAAGCATTTTCCGCTTTCCTTCCCTCCTTTATAATGGGGCCTCATTCGTTCCCATCTGAAACCCATGAACCATATTTTCCGACTGAGTTCTTTCGTTCGACCCTACTGGAAGCGGGCCATGTTGGCGCTCGTCCTGTTAAGTTCCCTGGTGGTGATGGATCTCTCCATCCCGCGGCTGATCCAGCGGATCATCGACCAGGGCATCAGCCGGAACGATATGACGGTGGTGGCGACCACGGCCGCGCTGATGATCTTCCTCTCGCTACTGAGCGCTGTGATCGCCATCGGCAATAATTATTTCTCGGTGCAGGTCGGGGAAGGCGTGGCGCGCGACGTGCGCGAGGCGCTGTTCCTTAAAATCCAATCCTTCTCTTACGGCAACCTCGACCGGCAGCATACCGGCCCGCTGATGACCCGCCTCACCAGCGACGTCGCCGCGCTCAAGACTCTGACGCAGGTCTCGCTGCGGATCGGCACGCGCGGTCCGCTGCTCATGACCGGCAGCGTGCTGCTGATGTTCCTCACCAATTCGCGCCTCGCGCTCACCCTCTTCCCGCTGCTGGCGGTCACGGCGGCGATCATCGTCCTGTTCATCGTCAATCTGGAGCCGCTCTTCCTCGGAGTCCAGCAGCGGCTGGACCGGCTCAACAACGTTCTGCAGGAAAACATCGCCGGCGTCCGGCTGGTGCGGGCGTTCGTGCGCGCGGATTTCGAAGAGCGGCGCTTCGCCGACGCCAACCGGGAGCTGACCGCGCGCTCGATCCGGGTGATGGAATTCATGTCGGTGATGACGCCCGCGCTGACGGTGTGCGTCAACATCGGCATGGTGATCGTGATCTGGGCCGGCGGGCTGCAGGCCATCCGCGGGGAACTCACCCTGGGGCAGATCGTGGCGTTCACCAACTACCTGCTCACGACGATGACCCCGCTGATCATGATGACCAACCTTTCCAACACCTGGGCGGCGGGGATCGCCTCGGCCGAGCGCGTGGACGAAGTGCTCCTCACCGTTCCCGAAATCCGCGACGATCCGGACGCGGCCGCGCTTCCCTCCGGCGCCCGCGGGCGGGTGGTGTTCGAGAACGTCTCCTTCTGCTACAACCCGGGCAACTGCGAACTCGTCCTGCGCGAAATCAACCTGACGGCCGAGCCGGGCGAGCGGTTGGCAATCCTGGGCGCAACCGGCGCGGGAAAATCCACGCTGGTCAATCTGATCCCGCGCTTCTACGACACAACCTCCGGGCGGGTGCTGTTCGACGGGGTCGACGTGCGCCGCCTCCGGCAATCTTCGCTCCTGGGGGCGATCGGGATCGTCCCGCAGGAATCGATTCTCTTTTCGGGCACGGTGCGCGATAACATCGCCTACGGCCGACCCGGTGCCACCGACGAGGAGGTCGTGGCGGCGGCCAAGGCGGCCCAGGCCGACGGGTTCATCCGGGAACTGGCCGGGGGGTACGGCGGCCGCGTGGAGGAGCGCGGGGCGAACTTTTCCGGCGGTCAAAAACAGCGCCTGGCAATCGCCCGCGCGATACTGATGCAACCCGAGATGCTGATCCTCGACGACTCGACCAGCGCCGTGGACGTGGAAACCGAAACCCTGGTCCAGGACGCGCTCGAGACGCTGATGCGCGGCCGCACCAGCTTCGTGGTCGCCCAGCGCATCAGCACCGTGCTGCGCGCCGATAAAATCATCGTGCTCGAAGGCGGGCGCATCGCCGCGCAGGGGACCCACCGCGAGCTGCTCCAATCCAGCCCGATCTACCGCGAGATATTTGATTCGCAGCTCGGGGCGGGCCTGCCGCCGGATGAAGAGGGCCAAGCACCGCGGGAGGGGAACGCATGAGCGCCTCCGCTTCCGCCTCCACGCCCGGCACCGCCTCGATCCGGGCCGTCATGCAGCCGCGCGGGCCGCGAAACATCGGCCGGATCGAAAAGGCGCGGGATCCCCGCAGCGCGCTTCGGCGGTTGCTGCCTTACCTCGGCCGCTCCCCGGTTATGCTCGTGATGGCCTTCGTTTCCGTTCTGATCTACACCGTTCTCGGCATTCTCGGTCCGTACTTGATCGGCGTGGCCATCGACCAATTCATCACCGGCAAGGATCCGGCCGGACTGGGCCGCATCGCGCTTTGGATGCTGGCGGTGTACGCGCTCAACAACCTCTTCCAGGCCGTGGCCGGCTGGCTGATGGCCGATATTTCCCAGCGCGGCCTGCAACTCCTGCGGCGCGACCTCTTCGCCCGGCTGCAGATTCTGCCGGTGCGGTTCTTCGACCGCAATCCGGCCGGCGAGCTGATGAGCCGGCTCACCAACGACATCGACGCCATCAACACGGCCGTCGCGCAGAACATCACCGCCCTGGCCGCGAGCGTCCTTTCCATGGGCGGGATCCTGGTCGCCATGTTCCTCCTGGATTGGCGGCTGGCACTCGTCTCGCTGGTGGTGGTGCCGATCACGCTGTGGTTTACGAGTTTTGTGGCCCGCTACACCCGCACGGGGTTCGAGCAGCTGCAACGCCACTTGGGGGAACTCAACGGGGTGATGGAAGAAACCCTCAGCGGGCAGAAGGTGATCTCAGCTTTCCGCCGAAACGATTCCGTCGTCGCCGCTTTCCGGGAGCGCAACGCGGAGGTCTATCGCGCCGGAATCTACGCCAACACCTACGCGCTGCTGCTGATGCCGCTCACGACGGTGCTCGGAAACTTTTTCGTGATCGTGATTGCCGCGTTCGGAGGGTTCCTGGCGCTGCAAGGCTACGTCAGCGTGGGGCTCATCGCCGCCTTCATCAACTACGCCCAGAACTTCGTCAACCCCGTGCGCCAGCTGGCCAATCTGTACAACACCGTCCAGGCGGCGCTGGCCGGCGCGGAGCGGGTGTTCGAGATCATCGACACCGCGCCCGAACCCGAAGACGAGCCCGGCGCCGCCGCGCCCGATACCATCCGCGGGGACGTGCGCTTCGAACGCGTGGACTTTTCCTATAATCCCGGAACGCCGGTGATCCGAGATATGTCGCTCGAGGCCGAAGCCGGGAAGACCATCGCGCTGGTGGGGCCGACCGGGGCCGGGAAGACGACGATCATCAACCTGCTCTCGCGCTTCTATGAGGTGGACGGCGGGCGGATCGCCGTCGACGGAGAGGATATCCGCGACATACGCAAGGATTTTCTGCGCCGCCGCCTCGGGATCGTCCTGCAGGACATGTTCCTGTTTTCCACCTCGGTGATGGATAACATCCGCTACGGGCGGATCGATGCTTCCGACGAGGAGGTCTACCGGGCGGCGAAGATCGCCGACGCGGATCATTTCATCCGCCAGCTGCCGCAGGGGTATGGGACGGTGCTCTCCGAGCGGGCCGGCAACCTCAGCCAGGGGCAGCGCCAATTGCTCGCGATCGCGCGCGCGGTCATCGGCGATCCGAATATCCTGATCCTCGACGAGGCGACCAGTTCCGTCGATACCCGCACCGAGGTTCGCATCCAGACGGCGCTGCTGCGGCTGATGCAGGGCCGGACGAGCTTCGTCATCGCCCACCGCCTCTCGACCATCCGCGACGCCGACTGCGTGCTGGTGATCCAGGGCGGGCAGATTGTGGAGCGCGGGACGCACCAGGAGCTGCTGGACCGGCGCGAGGTGTATTATCATTTGTATATCAGCCAGTTCAAGGGGCAGGAAATTTAATCCGCATCAGCGGGATCATCCGGGCAGTTTTTTTTCGCGAGGAGGAACCATGAAACCGGCACTGCTCGTAATCGACGTGCAAAAAGCGTTTTTCAAAGACAATCCGCCCGCGGCCGCCGCGTTGCGGAATGCCACCGAGTATATCAACGCCGCGATTGAATTATTCCGGAAAAAGAATCTGCCCGTCATCTGCGTCCAGCATATGAATCCCGAGGATAACGTGATCCCGGGCCAGGAAGGTTTCGACCTTCCCGAAACGCTGAATGTTCTGCCAACCGATTTGCACATCCACAAGACCTACGGCAATGCCTTTAATAAAACCGAGCTCGCGGAGGCGTTGCGCCAAGCCGGCATCGATACCGTCGTGCTGACCGGGTTTGCCGCGGAAGGCTGCGTGCTCTCCACCTACCGCGGCGCGAAAGACCTCGACCTGACCGCGATCATCTTGCGTAATTCGATAGTCGCCGGCAAACCGGAGAATGCACCGTTCGTCGAGAGCATCAACGAAATAATTTCCTACGGCGCGCTGGCGAAGGTGCTGGAGTAGCGCGCGGATTGCACTTCCCCGGGCCACCCGGGGCTAAAGCCCCGGGCTTTATTTCCAAGCCGGGTAAACCCGGTTGACCACCCGTTGGAAGAAGAATGATGGATACCCGCGATCAGAAGTGGAGAGTATCTCTGTCATTGCGAGGAGTATGGGCGGCTGGATCTTGGCCGCCCATACGACGAAGCCCCGGCCTCGCCCGGTGGGCTTACCGGGGCGGGGCAATCTGTTTTTTATTCCGCTGGTAAAAACCATATTGCCCCGCCCCGGCTCCTACTCTGCGAGAGTTGCATTTGCCGGGGGGGCTTGGAATGACAATTGGTATCTTCTGAAAACCATCATTCGTCCGGAGCTAAAGCTCCGAACTCTCAACAGCGCCCGGCTAAAAGCCGGGCTTTAAAGCCGGATTTATTTTATCCTCGCGAAGCGGGGACCGGCGTTGCTAGTAGTCGGGGGATTTATCCCCCCGACGGGCGGACTTTTTCAGAGGTTTCAGTTGTTGATTATTCGCTATTCGTTTGCTCCTTCGTCATCCTCTCTTTCAGGTTGCTAATGCGTCACGGTATTCGATATACTCATCCTGGAAAGGCGCTTCCCCATGACACCGATCATTCCCCCAAACTTTTCCGATCTTCTGAGCCGAGAAAAAAGAGCCTTCGCCGACCTGGCACTGGTCCTGCGCGACGGCACGCCACAGGTGACGCCGGTCTGGTTCGACTGGAACGGGGAGCACATCATCATCAATACCGCACGCGGCCGCGTGAAGGATAAGGTCCTCCACCGCAAGCCGGTCGTCGCGCTGATGATCATGGATCCCTCCAACCCGTACCGCTATATCCAGATCAAAGGCCGGGTGATGGCTGAGACGGAAGAAGGCGCGTTCGATGAAATCTGCGACCTGCAGGAAAAGTACCACGGCGACCGCAACTACCCCCGCCGTCCGGGCGAGGTGCGCGTGACGTACAAGATCGCGCCGGAGAAGGTGCAGGCAAGGGGTTAGCCAACCCCTCCCCTATCCCCTCCCCAGAATGGGGAGGGGGAAGGGGGAGAGGTAAGCGAGGAATCATGCCCACAAGAAACGAGCGTATCCGCCTCGGCTCGAGCGAAGTGCGCGTCAGCCCGCTCGGCGTGGGGACCAACTCCTGGGGCTCGAACGGCAAGCCGGACCCGGAAATGAAAGCAACCTTCGAGGCGGCGCTCGCAGCGGGGATCAACTTCTTCGACACGGCCGAAGTCTACACCTTGGGCGGATCGGAACGGACCGTCGCCCTGTGTTTGGAATCGACCAGGGGAGAAGCCGTCATCGCAACCAAGTTCATGCCGCTGCCGTGGCGCCTCGGCAAATCCAGACTGGGCGAAGCGCTGAACCGCAGCCTGGAACGGCTGAGCCTTCCGCGCGTGGACCTTTACATGACTCATTTCCCGTTTCCACCGGTTGCGATCGAAACCTGGATGGACGCGCTGGCCGACGCCGTGCAAGCCGGGCTCACCCGCGCCGTCGGAGTCTCCAACTATAACGAGAAACAAATGCGCCGGGCACATGCCGCCCTGGCCAAACGCGGCGTGGGGTTGGCGAGCGACCAGGTGGAATACAGCCTGCTCAAACGCGGCCCGGAACGCGGAGGGCTGCTGGCTGCGTGCAAGGAGCTGGGCGTGACGCTGGTGGCCTACCGACCGCTGTGCTCCGGACTGCTCAGCGGCAAATACACGCCGGAGAATCCTCCGCCCGGGTTGCGCGGCCGGCGCTATAACCGCGCCTACCTGGAAAAGATCGCCCCGCTCGTTGCTCTCGTGCGCGAAATTGCCTCAGCCCACGGAAAGACTCCCTCGCAGGCGGCGCTCAATTGGATCATCTGCAAAGGCGCGCTGCCCATTCCGGGCGCCAGGAGTGCGCGCCATGTGGAGGATAACGCCGCCGCGCTGGGATGGATGCTCAGCGCGGACGAGGTGGCGGCGCTGGATAAGGCGAGCGATAACATTTGATAGGAAATCTTTAGGATGTCACTCCGAGCCCCCCTAGGGGGCGAGGAGTCGCGGACTTCCGATAAGAATGTCACTCCGAACCCCGCAAGGGGTGAGGAGTCGCGGACTTCTTGTCGAAAACTAACTTAGGACGATGGCCGGGCACACCCGTGCGGATCTGAGGACCATCCTATTTAGGAGACCCTTAGGGTTTCCAAAACCCTAAGGGTCTTCGGTCTTTGATGGGATTGACAAGATTGTTTGAAAATAAATAAAATCCTGAAAATCCTGTCCATTTTTCTTTGTATTGATCAGCAATTTCGGGTACTCGCTATTGACGCGACGCGGGCGGAAAAATGTCGGACCAACCCATCGGCGAACAGGTTTCTTTCCATTTCCATTTTTGGAAGGAACACGTTTGGGTGTGGGTGCTTCTCCTGCCGCTGGGCATCGTATGCTGGAGCTTCCCGTTCTTGATCCTGCTTTCGGCCGCGTTCGCGGATTTCCCGACCGCGGCGCGAATCATGCTCGGGTGCGGGTTTCTGGGAATCCCGGGTTACCTGGTCGGGTATATCTTCATTTACAATTTTATGGATTTTGTTTTCACCCGGGTCGTTCTCTCGCAAGAGAATATTTCCTTCCGTACGCCCTGGGCGATTTTTCCGGTTGTACTCCGTACGAAGAAAATTCCCGCCGCAGGCATCCGGCAAATTCGCATCGGGCTGGATACCGGGATGGGGCGGCCGACCGTCCAGGTGGAATATCAAACGGAAAACGATGAAAGACATCGCCGTGTGTCCCTGCCCAGGTTCAAGGACGAGCGATACCTCCCGATGATCCGAACGCTTCAGGAAAAGATCGAACTGCGAGCGGGCCACGGCTTGCAATCTCAGACCCCGGAATTGGCGCCGGCCGTATTGCAAGCCAAAGAGGGAATCCTCCGCGCCCGAGCGCGCGGTCTTTTCCGGCCGGATCCCGGCGAGAGGATTATGTCCATACTCATCGGCCTTTCCATATTGGCCTTCTTCGTCATTTGCTCTTGGATTACCAGTTCGATCCCGGGTATAAGCAAGGTGGATGCCATATCGATCGGGCTGGCGGTGGGCTTCCCCTGCTTTTGGATAACCCTTTTGGGGTTATACCCGGTGATCGGGCAAGCGGCAATCTGGTTCCTGGGCCGCCTTGTGATTGGCGCGGTCCTGTGGTTGTACCAGGCCCCGAACCCCGTCTGGGATACCCCTCCGGAGGTAAACCGCCTGCTGGCGGTGTTCCACCTTTCGCCGATCCACTCCACCCTGACCGAGTTCGTCTTTTGGGGAGTGATGTTCCTTTCGATTCTTCTTTCGGTGAACGTCATCCGGGGTTCGCTTCGGCGGCGGGAGATAAAGAAGTATATGAAGGGAGAGGGAGAGTGAAAGGGGAAAAAGCTTTGGCACTAAAATAAACACTAAAGGTCTCGGTCTTTGATGGGATTGACAAGATTTATTTATAAAAAACCATTGGATCGTTGAAATTCAGCGCACGCGCGGGGACGAGTCCCCGCGCCAGGATACGAAGCCCGGCTTCGCCGGGCTATAAATCAATTCTGCGAAAGAATAATATGGAATGATCATCCGGGATGAGTCGGCCGGGCTTTCCATTCCCTTCGAGCCAAAACGCGGCGAAACCGCACGGCCAATGGATGGATCGCTGCTTGCAGGCTTTTTACCCGCAGATCGGATCGCCCAAACCGAATTTCACCGTCTCGAGATTTGGGTTTTGTGATACATTAAAAACATGGCCGAAGCGAACGGTGAAATCCTTGTGCGCATGATCTGCCGAAGGGCGGCGGCTCGCATCGGCTTTTGATGTTCCCTCGCCGGAATATTCGCCGATTTTCTTGGAAAGGATGGAACGATGGAAAACCAGACCCCTGTTCAGCCCAAAAAAGGCTTCCCAACCGTGATCGTCATTGTCATCGTTATCGTCGTCCTTTGCGCTCTGATGCTCTGTTGCATCATCATAGGCATCCCGGGCATTCTATCCCTTCTCGGTCCCGCAGTCGGCAACGTATTCTCCGGCATTATCTCCAACATGGTCACGGTGACACCTTAGCCGGCTGGAGCGATAGAAAAAAAAACCGGCTTTGCCGGGCGGGCCGGGTCTATCTCTAAGAGGCGTATCGAGACCATCGAAAGCCCGGATGATGAAGACTATCCAAGTCGCCATTCGCCCGGGGCCAATGAAGATCAGATATGCCGTCATTCGCCCGGGGCTCAATGAAGACCATGTATGCCGCCGTTCACCCGGGGCAAATGAAGACCATACATGCCGCCATTCGCCCGGGGCCAATGAAGACCATATATGCCGCCATTCGCACGGGGCCGATGAAGACCATTTATGCCGCCATTCGCACGGGGCTTAAGCCCCGGGCTATTAACAGCGCCTGCCCTCGCGAAGCGGGGGCCGGGTAAACCCGGCTTTAAGATACCCACAAATACCGAGTCATTGGAATTATCCATAACGCCATCCATCCGGTAATATGATAGACTTCATCTCAATCGAACGCCGAATGGCATCTGGAAATTCAGGTACGCGGATTTCCCGAAATAAACGGAGTACCCCGCTCGTGCTGCGCATTCGCGGGGCAGGCACGGAATAATTTTTATGGGTTTTGCTCAAGGGGTTGATCCGTGAAATCCGTTCGCATCCGTGAAATCCGTGGTAAAAAGGTTTAGCGAACAATCGCAGGGAGATCCCCATGGACTCGAAACAACAATCGCAATCTGACGATCGGCAGAAGCTGGAGAAGGTCCAGGAGAAGGGACGCATTACGCGCCAGGACGACCAGCAGCAACTGGAGGACCAACAGGCGCGGGACCTGGGACCGCAGCAAGAGAAGCGGCAGGAACTGGACCGGGAACAAGCCAAGGAGCTAAAACCGCGGGAAGAGGAGCGCCTGGTTCTGGACCGCGAGCAGGATAAGGAACGAAAGCCGCGGGAAGTGGTGCGGGCGGAGCTGGACCGGGAACAGGATAAGGAACGCAAAGTGCGGGACAAGGAACGCCAGCAGTTGGACCTCCAGCAGGAAAAGGAACGGATAAAGCGGCAGGACGACCAAGCGCGGGAGGAACAGCAACGCCAGCAGGCACAGAAACTCCAGCAGAAGCAGGCGGAGCAGCTGGAGAAGCAAACGCGGCAGGATCAAATAAAACAACAGGAACAAAAAATCAAAGATCAGGAGCAACAGCTGAAGGATCAGCAAAAACAGGATCGAAATAAATGATAAAGTTTAGAAAAAAAGACCTGTCAGGTTATTAAAAACCTGAGAGGTCTCTTTTCTTTCTTTTTATAATTTGTTCGATTTGCGTTTCTATTCTTGTACCACCTACTCACGCCGCGTACACGCTTTGCCCCTGGCCATAATATGCATCGTACACATGCTGAAATATAGCGGCCGCTTTTTGTTCAAATAGTTTGGGCTTGAAAACCCTTGGCAGGTCCTTGTCTAGGATTTTCTCGATCGTCACCCGGACTTCAGCGCGTGATTGTTGACGCTTGCGCCAATCAAGAACTAGCTTCTCCGATTTAAGAGTGGCCAGCAATTCGCGCGCCGTTGCTTTTACTTTCTTACGGTCCGCGTCGCTCATCTCAATTTGCGGCTTAGTAAGAAGATCGAAGATCGCCAGCTCTTCTTCGCTAAGCTGTTCGGAGACAGCCCGCTTCTCTTCTTCATTCAGGCTTTTAGCAAACGCGACTAATCGGTTGAAAAATTCCTCGGCGTTCAGACTGCCGGCGTTATAGGCGTCAATTAACGTCTGGAACTCCTCCAGATAATTCATGCGCGTTCGGTTATAGCGCACAAGGATGACAATTTTCTGCGCAATTCTTCCCTTCCACTGTTCATTTAGCGTGCGCTTATGGCCGGATTTGAATTTTTCCGCCAGAGCTTCGAAGTCGATACGGCTGAGGTCAATTGTTTGATTTTGTTCCCCACGCGGCTCCCCAATGACATACCCGCCTGCGGCGATCGATTCATCAAGCAATCCTTCCACTTTTTGCATGACCATCGAGATATCCGCCGGCGGGGTGAGTCCACGGATTTTTTCGGATAACACCTGAATCGGGTCCGCGTCTACGGCAAATTCCTGCGCTGAAGGATCCGGCAGGACGGCCTTATAAAGCCGGTGGACGGCATTTGCGAGATCGAGGTAGCGCAGCTTGACCGCTTCGGAGGAGATGAGCGCCTCGACTGCGTCATCGAGCAATCCGATCCGGTCATAACCGCCAGCGGCTTTGACTTCTTCCAGGTCAACATCCTGCTCCCGGAACAGATCTCGAGTCTCCTTCAAGGCGTTGCGCAACGCAGCCGCCAGCGCCGCCTTGTCCTCCACCGGGTTGTCGCCGCCGCGGCCCGCGCCGTAGATAGCGAGCGCGCGTTCGAGGTTTCGAAAAACGCCGACGTAATCCACGATCAGCCCGCTGACCTTGCCCGGATACACTCGGTTGGCACGGGCGATGGTCTGCATCAGCGTATGGTTGCGCATCGGCTTGTCGAGGTAAAGTGTGGAGCAGTTCGGGACGTCGAATCCGGTCATCCACATTGCGCATACAAAAACCAGCCGGAAAGGATCGGTGGGATCCTTGAACTTCGTCTCCAGATCCTCTTCGACCATGCGCTTGCGATGCGGGCGGATATCCAGCCCCTTTTCCGCCAAATCGGCGATCTCATTTTGACCTTGGGAGACAACCACCGCCATATCGGTTTCTTTAATCCAGGCGATATGTTCCTCGATCTCTTTACGGGGATCCGCATTTGCGGCAGGCAGACTGGCTTTCAACTCCGCGATTCTTTCCGGCCAATGCTTTTTTACCTTGTCGTACATACGGATGGCAGTGGCCTTATCGATGCAAACCACCATCCCTTTGCCCTGGAATCCCCTACCGGTGAAGTGCGCCACTATGTCCTTGGCGACCGCTTCCAAACGGTCTTCGCGGGTGATCAGGTGGTACTCGCGGGAAAACTCCCGCTCCAGTTTCCTCTCCTGGGCCTCGTCCAATTCTGCATCTTCGAGCAGGCGCTCCATGTCTTGGTTGAGGTTTTCATTTACGAGTTGAAGTTCGGGAATGCGGTTCTCGTAATAAAGCGGCACCGTCGCGCCATCGACCACCGACTGCCGGAAGTCATAGACGCTGATGTAGTCTCCAAATACCTGTCGGGTTTTTTCCTCGGTGACGATCAACGGCGTGCCGGTAAAGGCCAGAAACGAGGCGTTGGGAAGTGCGGTGCGCATGTTCAGCGCAAGTGTGTCGTACTGGGTACGGTGTGCCTCGTCGGTGATAACGATGATATCGCGCCGCTCCGAAAGGACCGGATGCGCTTCGCCCTTTTCGGTACGGAACTTGTGGATCAGGGTAAAGATATAGCGGTGATCTTCAGTAAGCAACTGCCGCAGGTGGCGGCTGTTCTCCGCCTGGGCGCGGTTCTCAGTAACTACACCCACGGATTCAAAATTCTTGTAAATCTGCCCATCCAATTCCTGTCGGTCGGTTACTAATACGAAGGTCCAATTTCCGGGAATCTTTCGCAGAACTTTCTGGGCGAAAAAAATCATCGAGAAACTCTTGCCGCTGCCTTGGGTATGCCAGAACACACCCAGCTTTCCCTGCCTTTGCCGGATGTCGATCAGCGCCGCCAGCGCATTATTGACACCTAGGTATTGATGGTTCTTGGCTATCAGTTTGATCAATCCGCCGCGGGTTTCCTGAAATAGCGTAAAGTTTTCTACCAGATCCAACAGGCGCGACGGCTCACATACGCCGCGCAACATCGTCTCCAGCGAAACCCGGCCTTCCTCCGATTCGCTGCTGACCTTTTTCCATTCGGAGAAGTGCTCCCACCCGGAGGTGATGCTGCCCATACGGCTTTCGCTTCCATTGGAGATGATAATCAGCGCGTTGGCCCAAAAGAGGTGGGGAATAGTGTCTTTGTAATCGCGCAGGTTATTGGTAAAAGCCGTCTCCAGCCGGCGGTGGACCGCTTTCAGTTCGATGAAGAGCAGCGGCAATCCATTTACAAAGCCTACCAAGTCGGCGCGCCGGGTATACATTTCGCCCGTCACCCAAAATTGCGAGCAGATCAGGAAGTCATTGTTTTTTGGAGTCTCCCAATCGACGATCCGCACGATTTCTACCGTCTCGCCCCGCCCTTCGGGATCGGGAACAGCGGCGCGAAATCCATTTTTCATCAGGAGGTAGATTTCGCGATTGGCGGCTACCGGGCTCATCCGCGACCGATCGCGGGAAAGTTCGTCGATCGTCCGGTCGATGGATTCTTCCGAAACCTCCGGGTTGAGCCGCCGCAGGACCGTGCGAAGACGGGCGGTGAGGATCACCTCGGACTTGGTTTCCCGGCCTAACGGACTGGAGCCACGGTCGAACTCATGGTAGACATTCATTGTGTACCAACCAAGCTCAGTCAGAAGCGCGATCGCCGGCTGTTCGATCAATTCGTCTTCCGTATAGCCCTTGGGCGGGGTCATATTAGATCCACATTTTTATCGCTGAGCAATAATGAAGCATTTAATTGGCGACCTTCGGCGAGTAAAGACGCGGCCCGGAGAATTATTTCTGCTCTTCTCTGTATGAACTGATTAAAATCCTTTGAAATTTTGGCCTTCTTTTCGGAGTTGGCAAGTCCTACATATCCACCGTTTGCCATTTCAGGGATCGGAATCAAGTGGGAGTATAGTCTCTCTCGTACTATCTTTTCAGATGTCCATTTATATCGATCTTTCATGTATTCAAGTGGATCTTTTCGTCCAATAGTCATATTTGTTTTATCGGATATAAGTGCGCAGTTCAATGCAAGATAACTATTAATCCCTGCTTCCTTTACCAATCCATCCGGGTAAATATGGTGATAATGACGCTCTTCGATATTCTTCTCATTTAACAATTCTCCGGTCGAAAAATCTTGTGCGCCCAGGCGGCAAGCAACTGCAAGGATTGCACGCCCACGAATTGTGGTCCTCTTTGGCCACTCGATGGTTAATAATTCTTCTTCATCGACAAATTTATGTTCACTAAACAGTGGTACATCCGACTCGCCATAGAGTTCTCCATCCTTTTTCCGCTCACCAACAATAATCCGCTTCAGCGCCGTGAAATCCGAGAACGCACGAGATGCAGCGGCATTTTCATAGCGGTCAGTAAAGAATGCATACCAAAGATATTTCTTTAACAGAAGTTCATCCCGCCCTCTTTTATCGCCAGAATCAGGGATACTCGAATAAAGCGCCGCAATGACTGCCAGTACCGCGTTAGTTGGGAGTCGTTGTTGGTCATAAATGCCTTCAGCGTGAAGAAACTTGGCCATCCGATTTAAACCAGTCTCCATAACGCTCCATTTTTCCACCATCACCTTTTTATTCATATCCCAAGCACCGCGTTGGTTTGGTAAGGCATTCTGTAAAAGGGCGGAGGTTGTCAGGATCAGATCTGATAATTCCCAATACCTCTCGATATTTGGATATTTTGTAGATAATCCATCCTGTAGATCATGCAAGGAGCCGCCCATAACATCTTCCACCTCAGCTACAATTACCTCAAATTGGGATAATGGCTTGCTATTGGTATTCATTTTGATAAAAACATCCAATGCGATACTTTTCTCGGTTTGGGCAGGAAGTGACAGATAAGGTAGGTTGTAGTTGGCTATTACCGCTCGCAGATCCTTGATCTGGTCGCTAACTTTCTTTTGGAAATCGTAGAATGCCTTGAGCTCTTCCTTGCCGCCTAAAGGTTCAAGCGGTGCCGTAGCCTTCTCCAACCAGTTATCGATCTCTTTTTGGATGTCTTCAGGTTTTAGAAGATTAGTGGGGATATACCCCCTTTTCAGACACTGGGCTGGATCATCGCACCAAAGAGGATATTTCTCGCTATTTTTCTTAAAATATCGCCCTCTGAAAAACACAGACATATCCGTTTGATCCTGGTCATCATCATAATTGTCGAATTCTTTAATATAAACAAAATAGGTTTCCCATTCATAATTATTATGAAACACTCGCCATACTGCTGTAAGGCGTTGCTGACCATCTAGAAGCTGCTCCAACACACGTTGCTTATCTCCAGGTTCAGTTGTCTCCATAAATCGAGAAATAAATTTTTCTTCTTCGCCTACCTCGAGGACCAAGGTAATGCCTATCGGGAGATTATGGACGACCATCTCGATTAGGCTTGAAATTCTCTGCCGGTCCCATGCCTCATACCGTTGAAACCGCGGTAGTTTAATTTCGCCGCGCTCGATCTTTCCATACCAGTCCGTCAGATCACGATTACGAGCTTCCATATTTTCTCCTATATCTGATTACTGTGTTCCTTCTTCGGATTACACGATGTCCATTTCTGACACGTCCAACTCACCAGAGATCAAATTGGGCAACAGCAGATCGCGGGTGCTGCGAAGGGTTTGATTTCGCAACTGAAGCGTTAGGATTTGTTCAATAAAACTCATCGAAAAACGCCCAAATTGCTGAACAAGTACTCTAGGAGGGGAGATGGAAAGAATGCTACTCAAACCCTCATTCGTCAATGAGCGTTGCGTAGCTCCTGTGCAAAATCGATCTTTCTCCGAATGGAATTCTTTTGATTTAATTGTCAAGAACAGGAATGCGAATGAATCCTCATCAGAAGCCATTAGTCCTGCAAATCCTGACGAGAGCATACTATTCGTTGTCAAGATAGCGTTTGGCTTGGCCACTGCAAGGACCTTATAGGTTTCTTGCATGCGTGCAAACCAGACTGAATTTAATAATGGCTGCTTCTGTGCGCGACTAGGTTTTTGGTCGTATAAATATTCGATACCATCTCCAGTAATTGTAATTCCATCGATATCAGCAGTTGCAAAGTAACGTTTTTTACCCTCATAAGGTTCAATGTTCTGATGGATGAATGACCAATTCTTATTCTCCAAAACCCCTATTAACTCCCACCCCTCCGGAATCCTCCCCTGTGGCGAATCGATAAAGCGGGCGTGTTCGTAGCCGGGGAAGCGGAACTTGATGAACCACTCTCGATAAAGATTTTGCGCCATCTCTTCTAGGATCTTTATCCTCCGCATGTTGTTCTCGATCAGATCGTCGTAGGCCGAGAGGATGGCAGCGATACGGCGCTGGATGAGAAGTGGGGGGAGTTCGATCTCCATTTGCTTGAGTAAGTTTATTGTAAATGCGGGTTGTGCGGAACCAATTTTTGATTTTTGAAGTTCTCCTTTGCCCTGAGGTGATAACATCCAATAATAAAGAAATCGGCTATCAAGTTCTTGGAGGTTTCTGAACCATGTTACATTTCCATCTTTGAAGTAGAATTCTTCGCCCTGCGTGACGACATAAGGTAAACCAAGAAGAGCGCCTATGGACGTCAATAAGAGATCGCCAGCCTTGGGAGCTCCAAATTTGCTACGAATTTCATCAAACTTTTTACGAGTGATAAAAAGTTCAGTCGAGACATTAATATTACCGTAGTGCTTTTCTCCAATTTCTTTTCCGCGATAAAATGGTATCCCTTCTAATTGATAATCAGAAGCATAGATTCGTTTACTTGACGTAACCTCGCAAAACTCATTAATCTTACGTTTTCGAAAAGCGTTTCTCATAATCAAGTATCCAAAATCTCGGCCACATTTTTTGCAATGGTTGCTTCAAGCTCGAGCGCTTGAGTATTGAGAATCTCGAGCTCTTCATTCATTGTTTCAAGCTTTTCTTTGAAGTTTTCATCAGGAACAACCTCGCCGGCGGCAATGCCTACATAGCGGCCGGGATTTAGACTCCAGCCCTGGACTTCGATCTCAGCCAGCGTCGCAACCTTGCACAACCCTGCCACATCGGCATATTTCCCATCTGGGAAGTGCTCGGCTATCATCCCAGCGCTATCATGAAGGTTTTCGGGTTTCTCGCCCCGGTAGAGCCGTGGAATGTTGGCCAGGAATTCGATCTGCACCGGAGTCCAGTCGCGGTGGGCGCGGTCGATCTGCCGGAAGATGTGCCTGGCGTCGATGAAAAGTACACTTTCGGCTCGGGCGGTCTTGCGCTTGCCCCGATCGAAGAACCAGAGTGTGCACGGGAGAGTGACGGTATAGAAGAAGTTGGAGCCGACGGCAACCATCACGTCCACCGCCCGAGCTTCGATGAGCTGCTTGCGGATCTCGAGTTCCGAACCGCGCGCGTCGGCGGCGGAGCTGGCCATGACAAAACCCGCATGCCCCGTTTCGTTTAGTGTGCTATAGAAAATCTGAATCCAAAGGTAATTGGCGTTATCCACACGCGGCAATCCGAATGGGAAGCGCTTATCGTCCTTAAGCCGGTCCTTATCTACCTTATCGACATTGAAGGGCGGATTGGCCATTACGAAATCAAACTTACCAACCGAATTGTGCAGGTCCTCATAATAGGAGTTCCCCTGGCGGATGTCGCCAGCCAGACCATGCACGGCGAGGTTCATCTTCCCCAGGCGGACGGTTTCGGCCACCTTCTCCTGGCCAAAGATGCTCAATACATCGTCGGGATTCTTTCTATGTTCCTCGACAAAACGCGCACTCTGAACGAACATGCCGCCGGATCCGCAGGCCGGGTCGAAGATGCGGCCATGAAACGGTTCGATAATACCGACAATGAGTTGGACAATAGCTGTGGGGGTAAAGAATTCGCCGCCCTTTGCGCCTTCGCTCATGGCGAAGTGGCCGAGGAAGTATTCGTAGATCTTTCCGAAGGCGTCCCCCTCGATATCCATGGGTACGGAGTTCATCGCCTTGAGCAGTTCTTTGAGCAGGGAGTTCTCGAAGCGGTTGTAAGTCTTGGGCAGCACGTCCACGAGGTCCGGGTTGTCCGCCTCGATCGAGCGCATAGCGTCGTTGATCGCCGCGCCGATATTCGCCCCCTCTGGCAACTTGATCAGCGTCGAAAAACGGGTGTTCTGGGGCAGATAGAGCACGCCCTTGGCTTGGTAGTCGGCCGGGCCGATTTTACGCCGGCCGCCGCCGACACCTTCCATCTCCTTGGCCGCCGCTTGGAATTTAAAGTCGGCGTATCGCAGAAACACCAGGCCCAGAACCGGCACCGAATATTCGGAGGATTTCAGTTTGGAATTCGCTCGTAGCTCGTCGGCCGCTTCCCATAGGTGTGATTCGATTTCGTTTCCGTTGTGATTCATGGATGCTCCCAATTTGGTTGTATTGTATGCTGGTTCCGGTTTTCTTGCCTATAATGGATGCAGGAATTGCATCAATTAATAAGGTTTTTATCCGGATTTCTCACTTTTTCACTAATCTGGCTTGCGCGATATTTATTGTTGCGCTAGATTCCTTATTATAGAAATTTCGATTGGTTCAAAGGTGTACAAACAAGGTTATTTATGAATGCCTTCGTTGCCCTCACCGACGACAAATGGTTCAACTTCCTGGCCTCACTCCCCCGGCTGGAAGAAATCAACTTCTGGCAGCCGGGCGGGCAGCGTGCATTCACCGCGATAAAGCCAAACGAGTTATTCCTCTTCAAGTTGCACAGCCCGCGCGAATTTATCGTCGGAGGCGGTTTCTTCGCCCATTCGTCGCTGCTTCCGGTAAGCCTGGCCTGGGACGCGTTCGGGAACGCCAACGGCGCGCCGTCTCTCGAACAAATGCGGGCTCAGATCGAAAAATACAGGAGACAGGAACCGGCCGGCCCACGGGATTACACCATCGGATGCATTCTCCTATCCCAGCCATTCTTCCTGCCGGAGGAGAGCTGGATCCCGGTTCCGAGTGATTGGAGCCCGAACATCGTTCAAGGCAAGCATTACGATCTTACCGTTGAGCCGGGATTGACCCTATATCGGCAATTGCAGGAGCACTTGTCGCTTTCCATTCCCGTCCGCGAAGAAATTGCCGCCCTCGAAAAACCGGCGCAAAAATATGGAACACCGATCGAAGTGCTGCCGCGACTGGGCCAAGGGATCTTTCGAGTTGTTATTCTCGATGCGTATCAACGACGCTGCGCCATCACGGGAGAAAAAGTGGTTCCCGTGCTCGACGCCGCTCATATCAAACCGTACGCCCAGGAGGGAACGCACGATCCCCACAACGGCATTCTCCTCCGCAGCGATCTGCACACGCTCTTCGACCTGGGTTATGTGACGATTACACCGGACTATCATTTCGAGGTCAGTAAATACGTGCGTGAGGATTATGAGAACGGGCATGAATATTATGCTTTCCATGGCAATAGCATCTTTACTCCGGATAAATCGAACCTCAAACCCGCTGTGGAATATCTATCCTGGCATAACGAGAACGTTTATCGTGGTTAATTCATCGGGAATTAATTGCGCCGCCGGTTGAGAAAGTGTAATTTATAAGTATGATTTATCCCTTTATCCATAGATGGATAATCAGGGGAAGATCTTTATGAATAGACCAGCCGGTAAATCCACCCGCGAAATGGCCGATCGGCGCCGCAAATCGTCTATTAATACCGGTCTGGTAGTACTGATCGCCGCGATTATTCTCGGTTTTATATATTTCAATTCCAAAACTCTTGGTATAGGCGGCGCGGCCACGCTCATTATATTGTTTGCGCTGAAATTTCTTGCCGATTGGTATGAAGGATATAACCGGCGTAAAACAAAAGAGGAAAAGCGGGCCATCCGCGGGGCGGAGGCGGAAGAAAATATCGGTTATTTATTGGATGGATTGGGCGAAGATTATTGTGTGCTGAATGACGTCGAGAGCCCGTATGGAAATATCGATCACATCGTAATTGGAAAGAATAACGGAATTTTTCTAATCGAAACGAAGTCTCATCATGGCAAAGTGGATATATCTGGCAATGAGCTTTTAGTAAACGGCAAATCACCCGAAAAGAATTTTATCGGTCAAACCCTGAAAAATACTTACTGGCTGAAGGAGAGAGTTGGCGACATAATTGGATTGCAACCCTGGATCACGCCCATTCTGGTTTTTACCAACGCATTCGTTCCATATTCGAAACCAATAAAGAACATTCACATCATTAACAAAAGATTCTTACTTAATACTATTTTTCGAACGGTAAAGTATACTCCTATTAATAATCGCATCTGGGACGCAAAAGAGGGGGTAGTTTCAGTTCTTGAACAAGAAAATAAAGAGGGTTCCTCTTGGGAGAAAACCAAATGAAATTCAGCGATGATGAGATCCGCAAAGCCGCCGACAGGCTACGTCCATTTCTGGCTAAAATCCTCGCATCAAAAGAAGATGAATATGCTCTAATCCAGGCATCAAAGGATGAAGTTTTAGCGCGTTTTCAACCAATCTTTTCACTCCAGAATATCCCTAGTCTGACATTGGAAGATTATCGATCTTTCCTCATTTTCAATAACAATCGGCATTGGAAATCCCTCCAGAGAATGGGACCTTATCATACAGCTGATATGAAATTGTTACGCAAAGCTCTTGGAATTCTTTTGGATGAAAACCGACCGATAAAAGAACGTCTTGATCTTCTTCTTCCACCCTCCGGTCCGATGGTTCCACGTTTTGGTGCCGCAACCATTACTCCTATAATGTTAATTGCATATCCAGATAAATATGGCGTACTAAATAAACCCGCGGAAGATGGTCTTCGGGCGATTAATCTTTGGCCGGAATTTAAACAAGGCGCGGCTTTTTCGGAAAAATATCTAGAAGCAAATCAAATCTATTTGGCATTGATAAAAGTACTGGGAATTGATCTATGGACTCTCGACAATATATGGTGGGCTATCCTACTCGATAATATTTCAATCCAAGAGAAAGATACATCGATTCCCGAATCACCGGATGAACTGGAACGGGAAACGCAGGAAATCCAGCGATTTGGATTGGAGCGCTCTTTGCAGGATTTCTTGCGCGACAATTGGGACCGCATTCCACAACTGAATGATTGGTCATTGTATGAAGAGGACGGCGACCAAGTTGGATTCGAATTTAATACAAACAAAATCGGGAGAATTGATTTGCTTGCGCATCACAAGCGAGAACCGCGTTGGCTGGTTATCGAGCTCAAACGTGATCAGGGAAGCGATCAAACTGTCGGGCAAGTCCTGCGTTATATGGGTTGGGTTGATAAACACTTAAAAAAGACTGGAGAAGATGTTCAGGGGTTAATCATATGCCAATCACTAGATACCGGCCTGCAATATGCGCTTGGTCATGCAATGAATGTAACATCCTTGCTCTATGAAGTACAGTTCAGTTTACGAGAGCCGAAATAATATTTGGATCTATTTCACGCTATAAATCGTTTTTCATATATTGTACTCACCGCTCAAAGAGGGATCCCTCTGCCCCTCCTCCTCCGACCGGTAATACAAGTACAGCAATCCCGCTGAAACAGCCGTCAGGAAATGCCATACCGCGTGCCAATGCCATAGGCTGACGGGTAGGCTTGGCACCTTGTCGTCATGCATGTCAAACGCGACAACAGCCATCCGCCGCGAAATCATATTGGACGAATTAATAATCATGCCCAATCATTGCCACGCGATTGTTTTTATTATCGAACGCGATGATAATTTCGTAGGGGCACGGCGTCACAAGGCCCCCCGCACTGGGCTGGTCTTTGCCCGGGAGTCGTGCCATAATCCCGTAAGGACGCAGCGTTGCGCCCCGACATTCGCAGTGAATGTGGAGAGTGTAATGACCGACCAACCGGAAAAGAACGCGGATGAACTTCCGCCAGCCACGCTGACCGACCTGCCCGAAAAACTGCGCCAGGGCGCGGCCCGCGCGGGTTGGTCGGAGCTTATGCCGGTGCAGGCCCGGGCGATCCCCTATCTTCTCGCCCGGCGCGACATGCTCATCCAATCCCGCACCGGGAGCGGGAAAA
>JBEKLP010000036.1:0-23872 GCA_050010135.1 Anaerolineales bacterium | reverse complement strand
TCGATCGTGCCGGCGATCTGATTGATTTCGCGGATCGTGGGCGCGGAGAGTTCCCCGCCCTCGAAGATCTCGATCGAGGGCAACCCCTTCTCGCGTTTGGTGCGGGGCGGGTTTTGTTTTTCCTTCAGGATGGGACCGGGCTTGAGGTTTTTTCGGAACTGCGGAGGCAACGCGGCGGAAGCTGAGGCAGGGGTTCCGCTGTTTGGAGAATCCGCCAAAGCGGCGGCCGGCGCCTTCGGTTGATTGGCGTCCGGATTGGGGGCAGAGGATGCCGATCCGGTGCGGGAAGAAGGCTGTGCGCCGAAAGCTTCCCGTTCCGATGGCCTCCCCGCCGCGCGTGTTTGCTTCATCCCGCGGTCCATCCCCGCTGCAAGGCCGATGATCTTATCCCACGAAATTCCGAAACCGTACCAGGAAAAGGCGAGCACTATCGCCGCAAGCAGCAGGCCTTGCCAAACCGGTGCCATGAGGTATGCGAGCAGGATAAGAATTCCCCAGCCGATCAAGCCGCCGCCGCGGCCGGCTTCCGATTCGACCAGGGTGGACGCGGCCAGGAGCGAGCCCAAACCCAGCAGCGCGATGGCTGCAAGTTCGAATGCGATGACGCGCGTCCAGGAGACGGCCGGCGCCTTCCCCAGGCGCCCGAGCAGCATTCGGACCGCGATCCACGCCAGCGCCAGAGGCAATAAAATGGCGCCCCATCCCATCCAGCGGATCATCAGGCCACGGAGCGCATCGATCAGGGTTCCATGGGCCAATCCGGGCAATGCGATCAGGCAAAGCGAAGCGAGCAACCCCAGGCCGACGATAATCCCGTCTTCCGCGTACGGCCGGATCAGCGGCAGAAAATTCGCCGTCCGGTTTTCTCCGGAGGAACGGTTCGAAGAGGGCCCGCCCGCGGAAGATTTCATTCCTCGGGATCCGTCGCAGAGCCGGCGGTTGGGCCGGTTTCCTCAGACGATTCAAGCGGAATAGGCGGCGCAGTTTCCTCCATCTCATTCGCATGGCGCAGGCTGAGCGCCAGCCGGCGCGATCCACTTTCCACCGAAATGACCCGCGCAGTCACTTCTTCCCCTTCGGTGACGATGTTGCGCGGGTGGGAGAACGGCCCGTCGGCCAACTCGGAGATATGGATCAATCCCTCCACTCCTTCCTCGAGCGAAGCGAACGCGCCGAAACTGGTCACGTGGGTGATCCGGCACGTCACCCATTTTCCGGGAAAGTACCGTTCGGGCACAGTCAGCCACGGATCGGCTTGAAGCCGCTTCAGGCTGAGCGCAATGCGCCCCTGTTCGCGGTCGACGCTGATGACTTCCACGTCGACCCTTTGGCCGATGGTTACAAAATCGGCGGGGTTGTGCACCCGTCCCCAAGAGATCTCGGAGAGGTGCACCAAGCCTTCCATGCCGCCGAGGTCGATGAATACCCCGAAGGTGGTGATGTTGGTCACTTCGCCCTGGACGCGGTCGCCTACCTGAACCTTGGCCAGCAATTCGGCGCGACGTCCGGGCGCGGCCTGGGCGGCGCGTTCGGAGAATACCACCCGCCCCTTTTCCGGATCGAACTCGATGATCTTGGCGTGGATCGGCTGGCCGATCTTGCGGTACATCACCGTCTGACGCTCCTCGTCGCTGGTCAGCGAGGGAACACCGATCAGATGGGAGAGCGGGATGAACCCGCGGATATGATCGCCCTCCACCAGGAGGCCGCCGCGGTTGACGCCGGTCACCGTAAGTTCGGTGATGCCGTCGCTCTCATAGAGCTCGCGGGCCGCCGCCCAGTCGTAGGAAGTCTGGGTTCGCTCATAGGGTGCGGATTCCTGGGACGGCGGGCGCCGCTCGCCGAATTCCTCCGAGAGGACGGCCGACCACCAGGATTCACTGGGCAGATCGGGCGAGGAGGCGTCGCGGGCAAACTTTGAATCCGGCGGACGCGTCGTGCGCGGAGCGGATGCCGGCGCGGAGGGAGCCGGGGATGCCGCGGGGGGCGCGGGCGGACGCGAATTCCGCGTTATCGAGTTCAGATGTTTGGGGGTAAGGGAGTAAAGGTTTTTCATGCTATTTCCATCCTTGAAAGAATTTGCACTTTGTGCAATTTACCCTACGACTTCATAATCGGTCGCCGGTTCGTTCGACTGTTTTTCCATGGCGGCGATCACGCGCGCCACTTCTTCGATCGCCAATTTCTGTTTCCGGTAAAGATCCGCTTCGGATACGGCCAGCCGAAGCGCCACGTCGCGGACCCGCTTGCCTTCCAGAAACTTCATCTCCAGTATGTTGTACAGCAACCACTCGCTGGTGAACCGCCGTTCTCCTTCCGGCCGCACCCGCTCGACCGCCCGGCGCAGGACGGCGCGCAGCGCGTTGACCGCATTCCCGTCGTGCAAATCCAGTTCCTCGCGAACCACGCGCAACCCAAGCAGCGGGGAGGTGGTCAGTTTCGGACCGCCCCAGTAATGGCTGAGCGCTTCGCGGACCCATTGCGCCAGGTCCGTCCCGGCGCTTCCCCCGTTGGCCGGGGCGGCGAGCAAATTCGCCTGCCCATAGCGGGCCGCCGCGCTGAGCCGCTGGATTTTTTCCACGTCCGGCATCAACTGGTCGAGGGCGGAAAATACATCCCGCTGCAATCGCTCGTCGGCCAGCGCCCCTGCGGCGCGCTCCATCAACCGCGCCAGAGGCTCGCGCTGTTCCGGTGCCAGTTCCAAATGCTCCGAGAGGGCGGCCAAGCCGATCAACCCGACCATTTCCTCGCGGTCCGGCGCGTGCAGCGGCAGCAGCCAGAACCCTCCCCAGCGAAACAGACTCCCGGTGCCGGGAATATATTCGAGCACCTCCGGCTTGGGCAGGGAAGAGAGATCCTTTTCCGGCGGCAGCAGGCTCCGCGAGCCTACGCCCGCCAGGAATGCCGCGCCGCCTTCGTTCCACTCGATGATAAAAGCGGCCGGCGAGCGGGTCAGGTCGCACAGAGCGGCCAGGAGCGATTCGAGAAACTGGCGGAGATCGGAGCCGGTGAGAAGACGTTCTTCCAGCCACTGCAACCGGCGGATTTCCTCCCGGTCGGATCGCGTTTCCAGAAACAACATGCGCTCGAGGGGTACGCGCCCCACGGTGACGGCGAATTGCAGAAGGATGATCGCCATAACGACCGCCACGAGGATCAACCGCGAGTCGGGCATCCCCACCCGGCTGAAAAAAGACGAAGTGGCCACCAGGACGGCCAACGCAGCGGCGGCCACGAGCGGGCCGCGCAACAGCCATTGAAAGAGTTTGCCTTTCACCACGCGATCGGAATAGGTGACGCCGAAATACGCGGTGGCATACGCCAGTACCACCAGAAGCCCGGCCACCAGCAGATTGGTTTGCACTATCGCGATTCGCACCAGAAGCGGATGGAGGGTGGTTTCGTGGCCCAGGAGCAATAAGTAGGGAAAGGCGGCCATGGCGGGCGCCAGACTGCCGATTAACAGATAAATCATCCGCCGGCGGCTGGTGGTCGTCTGGCATCTGCGGTAGGCGCGATATAGGTTGATCCCCGTCCACGCCAGCAGCAGAACGGCGTAAGCGCTGAACACCCAGAAGTATTGGCCCGCCCGAAGATGGGCCAAACCGCCGTCGAGGGTGACATCGTTGAGCAACACATTGGTAACGGTGGCCAGGTAGATCATGGCGGCGGCGATCAGATAGGTCGCGCGCACGGCAAACCTGCGCCGCCCGCGCGAAGGCCGGCCGGTGGAAGCCAGCAATGCGTCGGAAAAATGCAGGTAAGCCGCCGGCAACAGCGCCGTGCCGATCCATTGGAAGCGCAGCCAGATTTCCGCTTCCATGAGATCGCGCGCAGTCGAGGCCAGCCCGTCGGTCACGGCAATCACGACGATGCATCCCAGAATCAAGGCAAAGACGCGCGCCACCCGTTCGCGCAGACTGAACGTGAGCGCATATAGAAGAAGGGAAAACGCTGTGATGGCGATGCCGGCTACCAGGATTCGGTTGAGGATCGGCAAAGCGCTAAGGAGAAACTCTACCATTCAACCTGCTGTGATGATATTGAATACCCGTCTGCTGTACCGCCCTGTTTCAGGGTTTTGCTTTTTACGCCATTCAATATTTTCTGCCTTCTATTTTACCAGATATCGCGGGGAAAATGAAGGGGCTGCTTTTCCATCGGCCAAATATTCTCCCTTAAAAATCAACCCACGCACACCTCGCGTGGAATATTGAATCCACCCCGGATGCTCATCGCGGGCTGCACCCTACCCGTTATACTTACAACCGTAAGTATATGTGTGACCCTGTCTTCGACGGTTATAACTCCCGGCGGCAAATTCAATCCAACCGCCGGATCGCCTTTCCCCGGGAGGCGGATTCATGCCACAAATCCTCTAAATAATAGGGGATTCTATCCATCGGCGTCTCCGACGGAATAGCGACCTCGTTCATCCGCAGCCGCCCGCCCTGTTCCACGAGAAATACCTCCCAATCCTCGCCACGGCGAATCACTTCGACTATAAATCGGCCATAAACGTCGAACTTCATTTTTATCCTTCCCCGATTTCCTCACTCGCCAATCCGTCGGAATATTTTTTCGGAGTGTTTTTCAAATTCTCTTCGGGATTTGTTAATCGACTCTTAAGAATTGTTGCCGGAAATTTTTCGATCTTGCTTTCCATATCAGCCGATGCAACCCGGACCGGCAGGACTTGGCAATCGGGATTGGTCGCCAAGCTCATTCGGTAAACACGGGCAAAAAATATTCATCATCCAGGAGATGATCTCCCCCAATAAATTCCATACGGCGTAATCCAAAATTCCGGAGCTCTTCGGAAACCGCATGGGGATTATGGAGAAGGATCGCGCTGCCTGAGGTTTGCCGCGGCGGATAGGATCCATTACGGTCCGGGAGACAGCACCTGAATGGGAACGACGCACGGCGTCGGAAACGTAAGGTCGGCGGCCATGACCGTTAGACGCAGATGATACACGCCAGGGGGCACGGTCGCACTGTCCCAGGTCCAACTGGACGGCTCGGCTTCGGTGGCGGCGTTGTTGTCGTTGTAGAGCGTGCTCCACACATCCGGTTCATCGGCCCGGCTCAGTTCAATTTTGTAAAAAGCGAAACTTGTGATATCGGCGGTGATCCGGATGGAGATCTTCCCTTTGACCGCATCCCCCGGCTTGGGTTGGAGGATGGTGGCCTTGGCATTGGTGCAGCCGCTGATGTCCACACCGAATTGTTCCATCGGCGTAGCCGTCAAGGTGGGTGTGGGTTGATGGGCGGCGATCGCGGCCTGCCGGATTTGTTCCGCACTTTGCGCCTGCGGCAGGACGATATGGACGCTCGTATAAATCGCGCCGACGATCACCGCCACAAGCGCCAGCCGTCCGAGCGCGCCGGTCCTTCGCCCGAGGAAAAGCTGCCGCTCCAGTCCAAAAATCGTTTTAGAGAGTTGGATCTGCGCCGCGATTAAAAGATAGATGAACCTAAGGGAAATCAATCCCAGGAGGTAATACAACGCAATCTCGTAATCGCGAAGGAATTTTAAAAAAGTCATCATGCGAACGCCGGTTTTCCCAACAGGGTTTTTAAAAGAAGCTCCAGGTTGGGCGCCGCCCCGGCCGTGGCGGCCAACACTTCTTCGTGGCTAATGTCCATCGAACCGTTGAGATTCGCCCGGTTGCTGATCACCGAAATTCCCAGGACGCGCATTCCCCCGTGCCGGGCAGCGATCACCTCCGGAACAGTCGACATGCCCACCGCATCCGCGCCGATCATCCGCAAAAACCGCAATTCGGCGGGAGTTTCGAACGACGGACCCGCCAGGCAGGCATACACTCCCTCACGCAGCGCCAAGCCTGAGTTCGACGCGGCTTGGATGGCAAGTTTTTGCAGCCCGGGATCGTATGTCCGATTCATGTCGGGAAAACGCGGGCCCAGCCGTTCGTCGTTCGGCCCGCATAAAGGGTTGGTCCCCCCAAACCCCATCAGGTTGAGATGGTCGGTGATCAGCATGAGGTCGCCCGGTGCGAATTCCGGGTTGATCGCGCCGGCCGCGTTGGTAACGATCAGGATGTTTACACCCCATCTGCGCAGAACGCGAACCGGAAAAGCGACCTGATCGGCGGTGTAGCCCTCATAGACATGCGCCCTGCCCTGCAACACCGCCGTGTTCCTTCCCGCCAGCGTTCCAAGGATAAGCTTGCCGGCGTGCCCTTCCACCGTCGAGACGGGCCAGCCGGGAATATCGACGAAGGGAATGACCGCGGGCGATTCAACTGACTCTGCGATCGATCCTATTCCGGAACCGAGAATGATGGCCACCTTTGGAACGATCCGCGTTTGCCTGCGGATGCAGTCCGCAGCGCGGTCGTAATCTTCCAAGGTGAAGGACGGTTGCAGGATCGGTGAGGCTTTCATATGGATGCCAGGTTTGTGGGAGTTGATGCCGGGATTATAAACCCGCGCGCGATCAGAGGATGAACATCGCGTCGCCGAAGGAATAGAACCGGTATCCGCTACGCCGGGCTTCGTCGTACGCGCTGAGAATACGTTCCCGCCCCGCGAATGCGCTGACCATGACCAGCAGAGTCGAGCGCGGAAGATGGAAGTTGGTGATCATGGCATCGGTGGCGCGGAAGCGGTATCCGGGCGTGATATACAGGCGCGTATCACCCTCGAAAGCGGCCACCCAGCCTGTAGTTTCGGAGGCTGTCTCCAGCGCGCGCACGGAAGTGGTTCCGACCGCGATCACGCGGCGCCCTTGCGCATGGGCTTCGCACGCGGCCCGCTCCGTTTCCTCCGGGACGGAGATCCACTCCGCATGGATCTCGTGCGCTTCCACATTCTCCTTGGTGATTGGTGCGAAAGTATCCAGCCCGATATGCAGGGTGACAAACGCCGTGCGCACTCCGCGGTCACGGAGCGCGGCGATCAGCCCGGTCGTGAAATGCAATCCGGCAGTGGGCGCTGCGGCCGAGCCGGGGTCATGCGCGTACACGGTCTGGTACCGCTCGGGATCGCGCAATTTGGCATGGATATACGGCGGCAGCGGGGTGGAACCGAGCGCCGCCAATTGCGGGGTAAGGGGCTGGGAAAAACGCAGCATTCTTCGCGATGCGCCGAGATCTCCCATCACTTCGGCGAATATCGGAGCGGATGGTCCGGCTCGCCCGGATTTGGTGGATAATTCGAGGCGCGCGCCGGGGCGGACATGCTTTCCGCCGATAAGCGCCTCCCACGTTTGAGGTTTCAACCGCCGCAGCAGCAATATTTCCACTTTGCCGCCGCTTTGTTTGCGAGCATTCAGCCTTGCGGGGATGACGCGCGTATCATTGAAAACCAGCAGATCGCCCGGCGCGAGGAACTCGCCGATTTCGCGGAAGACCGCGTGCCGGATCTCACCGTTCTTCCGGTCGAGCACCAGCAAGCGCGAGGAATCCCGCGGCTCGGCCGGTTCCTGGGCAATGAATTCGGGCGGAAGCGGGTAATCGAAATCACTTAATCGAAGCATTTGGAAAGAAATAATCGATTGACATCGTTATCTATATTTCCCGATGTATCGTATACCAATCCTGTTCGTCAGTGATTCTTTCAATATTGGATTTCAATAATAGCCGGCATTCCATGGTTCATAGTCAATGTTCGATCGCCCCGCTTACTTCTCCCCGTTATCAAATAACTCCGGCTGCTCGGGGTGGTGGAATTCGAGTCCGAGGTGCTCGTAGGCGCGGCGGGTGGCGATCCGCCCTTGCGCGGTGCGGTCCAGAAAGCCCAGCTGCAGCAGGTAGGGCTCGTAGACGTCCATGATCGTGTCCGGTTCCTCGCTGATCGAGGCGGCGATCGTCGCCAGCCCCACCGGCCCGCCGTCGTACTTCTCGACGATGGTGCGCAGCACGCGCACATCGATCTCGTCCAAGCCCAGCGGATCCACGTTGAGTAAGTCCAACCCGGCGCGGGCGACCTCGAGGTTAATGGCGCCGCCGGCGCGCACCTGGGCGTAATCCCGCACGCGGCGCAGGAGCCGCAGCGCCACGCGCGGCGTTCCGCGCGCTCTGCGGGCGATCTCGCGCACCCCGCTCTCGTCGATCTCCACCGCCAACAACCAAGCGCCGCGGCGGACGATCTCGGCGATCGATTCCGGATCGTAAAAATCCAGCCGGTAGACTGCGCCGAACCGCGCGCGCAGCGGCGAGCTTACCATCGCGAGGCGCGTGGTGGCGCCGACGACGGTAAAGGGCGGCAGGTGCAGCCGAATCGAGCGCGCGCTGGGTCCCTTGCCGATGATAATATCCAGGGAGAAATCTTCCATCGCCGGATAAAGGACTTCCTCGATCGGACGGCCTAGCCGATGGACCTCGTCGATGAACAGGACATCCCCCTCCTGGAGATTGGTCAGGATGGCCGCCAGGTCGCCGGCGCGTTCGATGGCCGGGCCGGAGGTGATTTTTATGGAGACGCCCATTTCGTGGGCCAGCACATGGGCGAAGGTTGTTTTTCCCAATCCCGGGGGACCGTAAAAGAGGGTATGGTCGAGCGGCTCGCCTCGTTCGCGGGCGGCGCCGATTTGCACGGCCAGATTTTCCTTGACCCGGTTCTGCCCGATGATCTCGGCCAAGGTCGTTGGCCGCAATGCGGGATCGAAGGATTCATCGCCGCGCCGTTGCGGGGAGACCAGCCGTTCCTCGTCCATACGACGATTATATCAGTCTGTTCTATATCCATTCGGCTGGCGTATAATCCCGGCATGGAAATTCGGCAACGATCCCGACGACGGAACCGAATCATCGGCGCGATCCTTTTTGGCGTTTCCATTCTCTTCGCAGGATTCGCGATCTGGCCCACCATCTACCGAACGGAAAATTTTCCGCTGCGTTCGGACCTTCTGCCGCAGGAATATCAATTGGTAGTGCAATACCCGGCGCTGGGCCCATCGGGCGATGCAGTGACCCTTAAGGTCACCTTGAAACCGGTTGGCCCCGCACCTGCCGCAGATTCCTCCCAGGGCTTAAGCCCCGGACTGGTGGCCGAGGTGCAATCGCCCACCCTGGCCGTCAACCCCTCCGGCCAAATCCTCACCGCCCTTACCGCCGGGAGAACGTTGCATATGTCGTGGAATGCTCTATCGCAAACCCCGGGCGAAGGGCATATCAATCTGTTCCTTTTCAAAGAGGGAGCCGAGCAAGCCAACGGGGTATTCCTCCAACAGCCGCTGTGGGCGCGCTCCTTTCCTTTTAACACCTTCGCCGGACCGGGGGGAATGCGGGTTCCCATTCTCTATCTTTCAACGTTTGGAATCCTGTTCGGTTTGGGATTCCTTTTGATGAACTCGCTGGGAGGGAATTCCCGCCGGGGGCGGCCGTCGGCGGGTGGAAAGATCAACGACTGACCATGGGCGGAAAATCCGCACCGGAACCAGCGCGGGCCGAAATGGTGCGACTGAGCGTCGGGCCGCTCGAGACCAATTGCTATTTGGTTGCGGACGTCCTCTCCGGAACGGCGGTGGCGATCGATCCGGGAGACGAAACCTGGCGTATCCAGCATTCGCTCGCGATGCACGAATGGACCCTGGCCTGGGTGCTTGTGACCCATGCGCATTTCGATCACATTGCCGCCTGCGGACAGCTCGCCGATGGAACCGGTTGTCCGATTGCGCTGCATCCGGCGGATCTCCCCTTGTGGTGGATGCACGGCGCGGCGGACCAGATGGGAATCAAGATCCCCGACCTTCCCGTTCCCCAACATCCGCTGGTCGCGGGTGAAACCATCGCCGTCGGCGGCTTGCGATTCGAGGTTCTGTATCTCCCCGGCCACTCGCCGGGACACGTCGGATTTTTTCTCAAGCAGCAAGGTTGGTTGTTCTCCGGCGATGTGATCTTCGCCGACGGCGGCGTCGGCCGGTCGGATCTCATGGGCGGCAACGAATCTGCACTCGATACAAGCATCGATACAATCCTGCGACTGCCGGACACGACGGAGATCTTCCCCGGCCACGGTGGAAAGACAACGGTCGGCGCCGAGCGAAGGATACGAATGATATAAAAGTACACGGAATGCACGGAAGGACCCCACAGAAGACATCGAAGGAAAATAAACACCACATCTTTTTGTTTTTTTATTCCTTATTCCGTGTACTCCGTGTACGTATTTCAACCTCTGGAGGCAGATACTTATCCATCCAATTGACAAAATGTCCGCAGATGATACAATTAGTTCAATAATACATTTGTTACTTTGAAACAATTAATAAGCCCTTGGAAAGGAGTCATCTCATGGAAATACTCCAAAAATATCTTCCCTTGCTGATTCCACTGATCGTCATCCAGTTGGCGTTGATGATCGTCGCGCTGGCGGATATCGTGAAGCGGGAAAAAACCCGCGGCCCGAAATGGCTTTGGGTCCTCATCGTCGTCTTTGGCGAGATGATCGGGCCGATTCTGTATTTCGTGGTCGGCCGGGAAGAGTCGTAAACCCATGAACGGCGCGAATGCAATAAAAACAGCCGGTGCTGCGCCGGTTCGCGGGTCGCCGGAGAACTCGGCGATTCTCTGCCAGGGTCTTTCCAAAACGTACGGCAAGATCCAGGCGCTCGCTGAGCTTGAGCTTTCGGTTCCCTACGGCTCGGTATTTGGTTTCCTCGGCCGCAACGGCGCGGGAAAAACGACCACGATGAGACTGCTCGCTGGGCTTGCTCGCCCCTCCGCCGGACACGCCTGGGTCGGCGGCTGGGAAACCACCGGAGTAAACCGGCTGGCCCGCACCCGCTTCGGGTATCTGCCCCAGGACCCGGCGTTTTATTCCTGGATGTCGGCCCGCGAGTATCTCGATTACATCGGACGGATCCAGGGGTTGTCCGGGATGGAACGCAAGCGGCAGATCGGCGAGATGCTGGAGCTTTCGGATTTGCAGGAAGCTTCCCGGCGCCGGATCGGCGGTTACTCCGGCGGCATGGTCCAGCGCCTGGGAATCGCCCAGGCATTGATGGGCCATCCACCGGTGCTGCTCTTGGACGAGCCGACCAGCTCGCTGGATCCCGCCGGACGGCACGAAGTCCTGGAGATGATCTCCAAGATCGGCGGAAACGCGACCGTGTTTTTTTCCAGCCATATTCTCAACGACGTCGAGCGGGTTTGCGATACGGTGGCCGTGCTCCACAAAGGCCGGCTGATCCTGGTTTCCGGCCGCGAGGAACTGCTGGAAAAATACGCGGTCAATGCCGCCGAGCTGGAACTGGGCGCAGCGGGCCAAGGATCCGCCGGGGATCCGCTCGCAGCGTTTCTGGGTGCCTTAAAACAGCGAGCTTGGGTGGCGAATATCAAACAGGAGGGATCCGTGCTGCGCATCATGGCGCACAACGTCCCTCTGGCGAAAAAGGAACTCCTGCCGATGATCGTGGAGCACGGACTGGTGGTCGACCGCTATGAGTGGGTCCGGCCTTCATTGGAAGAGATCTTTCTCCAGCTGAGCTCCGAGGAATAGAGGAGGAGCGAAATGGCGGCGTGGATCTATGGATTATCCATTCTCCTGATGATTCTGCTTCCGGTGTTGCTGGCCGCCGGGCTGCGCCGGCTTGCGCAACCCGCCTGGATTCTCTTTGGCGCTGGTTGCCTCACCTTCACCCTCTCGCAGGTCGTCCATCTCCCCCTGAATAATTGGCTGGCTTCCGTTGGGTTGCTTCCCGGGAAGATCTTTTCCGGGCAACCGTTGTGGCAGACGGCGCTCATCTTGGGGCTGACGGCCGGGCTATGCGAGGAGTTGATGCGCGCCGTCGGTTATGCCGTGATCCAGAGATTCAAATCCGATTGGCTGCGCCTGCCGGACGCCCTCATGCTGGGATTAGGCCATGGAGGAATCGAATCGATGGTCTTCGGCGGAGTGCTCACCGCCGCCAGTATCGGCGCTCTCCTGCCCCTGATCGGCGTCGATCTCAACACCCTGGGTTTGAAACCGGACCAAGTGAACGCCCTCCGCCAGCAGTTGATTGTGCTCATCGCCACCCCTTGGATCGGTTTATTGCCCCATGTGGAACGGATCATCGCCATTTCCGCGCATGGAATCTTCTCCCTCATGGTATGGAAAGCGTTTTCCGGAAGCCGGCCGCTGCGTTGGTTGTACCTTCCCCTGGCCGTCCTCTATCATGCTGCAGTGGATTTCTCCGCGGTATACGGGGTGCATTACCTGGCGGACAAACCGCTTCTGATAGAAATAATTTTTCTTGGCGTCATGATTCCGGGTTATCTCTGGGCTTACCGTCAAATCCGCGGGTATGCGAAGGCGGACGGGGCGCCTTCCCGAATTCCCAACAGCTCCATCCGCAGCGAACTGGCGGTCTTCGGCGCCGCAGTCCAAAAAGAAATCCGCCAGCAATGGAGAACGCGGCGGATGCTGGTGCTGGCCGCCGTGTTCCTATTTTTTGGAATGGGATCTCCATTGATTACGAAACTCACGCCGGATCTGCTCCAGTCCGTGCAGGGCGGAGAGCTGATCGCCAAGTTGATGCCGCAACCCAGCGCGGCGGAAGCGATGAACCAGTATATAAAGAATCTATATCAGTTCGGGTTCCTACTGGCCATCCTGCTGGCTATGGGTGCGGTGGTCGGCGAAAAAGAGGCCCGCGTGGCTCCGATGATTCTCAGCAAGCCGATGCCGCGCTGGGCATTCATCGCCGGAAAATTCTCAGCCCAGGGGTTGATGTATCTCGGAGCGTTCATCCTGGCGGGGATCGGCGCCTATTACTACACCTGGATCCTCTTCCGCCCGCTCGAGCCCTGGAATTTCATCCTGATGAACTTCCTGTTGTTGATGTGGATATTGCCGTTTGTCGCTCTGAGCTTGTTGGGCAGCGTCCTGGGAAAAACCACGGCCGGCGCTGGTGGAATCGCCGTCGGGTTATGTGTCGGATTGACCCTCGCCGGATCCATCCCCCAATATGGCGCATTGCTCCCCGGCGGCCTGCTGGGATGGGCGACCCAGGCCGGCCAGGCGGCAGCCGGAATACAACCGGCGGCGGTAAACCTCGCCTCGGCATCGATCGCGCAAATGCCCGTCAACGGCGGCGCGTTGGCCTCGGCGGTCGTCGTGATCATCCTCTCGCTGGTTTTATCAATCGGCTTTTTTGAACATCAGGAATTGTAGCCGGGAACGATGATCCCGGTAATAACACGACGATCCCGGCCACAATACAACTATCCCGGAAACGAAACCGCCCGGAAATTCTCCGGGCGGTCCGTGTTTGTAGAAATACGCGCTAGAGGCGATTAAATCGCCGGGTCGGTGGGAATTAAATCGGACGGAATTGATTTTTTCTCCAAGACGCCCGGCACGTTCTGAGCGTCCTGCAGCCATTGTAAATAAAAGCTCTGCTGCAGGCTGGCGTATTTATCGGCGGCGATCGGCCGGGAACCCTTGTCCAGAAGTTGGATGATAACCCAAGTGGTCAGGCTGGTTTGTATCGGCTGGCTGATTTCCCCGTAATTCATAGCAAAGGCAGTCTTTTCCATTTCCGACGGGGGATTGCCTTCCGCGATCCACCCGAGATCGCCGCCATTGGCCTTGCTGGCGGTATCCAGCGACACTTCTTTCGCCACGGCGCTGAACGATTCACCGGCGACGATCCGGGCGCGCACGCTTTTGGCCGTCGCTTCATCGGCCACCACGATCTCGGCCAAATGGACCTGATCTTCGTTCTTGGGAAGACCGGCTATCACCGCGTTCTTCACTTTCTCGATAAGCAGTTCGGACCGGACCCGTTCGCGGAAATCCGTTTCCGTCATCCTCGTCAGACGGCGGACATTGGAGAGATAAAGGGTGTAATACTTAAGGAATTCCGATTGCGTGAACGGGGTTGCCGTGGGAACCAAAGTCGGCGTGGACGTGATGGTCGGCGTCAGGCTGGGCGTCACCGTTCCGGTGATCACGAAGGTGGGGGTGACCGTGGGCGTCTGGGTGATCGTCGACGTGGGTGTGAACGTAGGCCCACCCGGCGTGGGGCTGGGAACGATCGTCCAGGTCGGCGTCGGGGTGAAAGGAACGGTATTGGTGGGCGAAGGCATGGCGGTCAACGTGGCTTCGGGAATGTATCCGAGCATGTCATCGACCTTGGCCTGCACTTCCGCGTCGGACACCACGATGCCGCGCGCCTCAGCCTCGTGGCGCGCGATTTTTGCCTCGATCAAGAACTGCAGTGCGTCGTCGCCGATCGCCGTATTATTAGCCAAGGTGTTTTTTATCTGGGTGGCCTGGGCGAGATATACCTGCGACTGGGGATCCAGTGGGTTGGTGCCGGCCAGGCTGAGCCGGCTGTAAGTGGCGATCAACTGCATCCGTTCCCAACGGACTTCCGCCTGGACCTGCGCGATGGTGATCTTCTCGCCATAAACGAATGCGGCAGGATTATTTACCTGCAGGAAGTAGGTGCTGTAATACCCGAAGCCGATCACCGCCACCACCAGAACCAGGATAATCGCGGTGATCATCCACACCCATCGGGTCTGAACTTGGTCGCGCCGGATGTGGTGGCGTTGCTTTCGGGTGAGGGGTTCGGGATTTTTAATGACTTTCGATGGCATTTCTTCCTCCAAAAAAACCTATCCGGCTTTCCGCCGGAATTACCCCATCCGGCTTCCGGTGCGGAGCATTAAAAGACATGAGGTAATCATTCATCGGCGAATGGAAGCAGGGCCATGTGGCGGGCCCGCTTGACGGCCACCGCCAGCGCGCGTTGATGCGAAGCGCACGTGCCGGTCTGGCGGCGCGGCCGGATCTTTCCGCGCTCCATAACAAACTTGCGCAGCATATCCGCCTGCTTGTAATCGATGACCTCGATTTTTTCCACGCAGAACTGGCAAACACGGGGCTTGCGGACGTAACCGCCTCTGCCCCGGTAACCTTCCGGTGCGGATTCTTCCTCCGCACCGGGTATTTCTTCGGAAATGTCCATGCTATCCTCCAGGACGGCTCTGCCGTCCATTGTAGTTATCCCGGTGAGCCCGCATCTCGCGGCGCTATCCCGGACGACCGGGAGATTAGAAGGGATATTCCTCTTCCACCGTCGGGTAGTTCACCGGTGCGGCGAATTCCTTCTTCTCTCCCAGTTGAATCATCTCGTTGGCAACGATCTCGACCGCGGCGTGTTTCTTCCCTTCGGTGTCTTCCCACCGCCGGGTTTGCAGCCGGCCTTCGATGTATACCTGCGAGCCCTTGTTAAGATGTTGCTTGCAGATCTCGGCCAGGGTTCCCCAAGCCACCACGGTGAACCACTCGGTCTCCTCGTGGCGTTCGCCGCTCGAGCTGCTCCAGGTGCGGTTCGTTGCCACGCTGAACGTGGTGACTGGTTTCCCGGATGACGTATAGCGCATCTCCGGATCCCGGCCCAAGTAACCGATAATCATCACTTTATTTAAACTGCGAGACATCTTCCCACTCCTGGGTCCGGCGGGGAACGGGCCTGCCGGCTCCCGCGCTACCGCTGTTACCCCTCCGTCCGAACGATGGCGAATCGCAGGATCGATTCCGTCAGCCGCAGATTCCGTTCGAGCGTGGACATCACAGCAGTCGGCATCTCCGCATACACGAAGGCGTACAAACCGTCGTGTTGTTTGCGGATCGCGTACGCCATCCGCCGTTTGCCCCACAGATCCACCTTGGCGACGGATCCGCCCGCCTCGGTAATCCAACCTTTGACTTTTGCGAGCAGCTCGTTGAGGGCTTCTTGATTGGTTTCAGGATGAACGATCAAACCAACTTCATAGTTGCGCATGAGGTCTACCTCCTTTCCTTGGGATTGCCCCTCTTGGCCGGACGGGAATCCGGGTGGGGAGCGGAAACGCGGGACCCTGTCCCGCGGCAACGGGCCGAGTATATCAATAAAAGAGGAGATTAGGCAAGGCCGGCAATCTTCGAACAAAGTATGTTATTCGGGGTCTGGTGGGGTCCCGGAGCGAGGCCTTCTTTTGAGGGGCGCCTGCCCCGGGCTTTCGGCCCGGGGAGGAATCGGCGAAATGAAGGGGAGCTACCGGCTTTACTGAAAGAGATAATTCTATCCTTGCCATCCCATCCATCCTCCCCATGCACCTCCTTCCTTCCCGTGACACGGGAAGGAAGGAGGTGGGAAGAAGGGTCGGGAAGAAAAGAAAAAAGTGGGATAGGGGGTGGAAGGATGGGATGGTTTTAGGGAGCGCGATCAAATAAGCTTCTTCACCAAATACAACTCTCCATCTTCAAATCCCCGGTTCCGATAATAATTACGCGTACCGATGGCGGAGATCACTGCCAGATTGGAGAATCCAGCCCCGCGCGCTATTTGTTCGGCGCTCGAGAGCAGTTCGGTGCCAAGTCCGAGATGCTGCGCCGCACCTTCCTGGTTGCCGCCGAGCGGAAGAGTCTGGCCGTATATGTGCACGTCGCGAACGATCGCCGCCCGTTCCAGATCGGGCCATTGCAAGTCCGGGCTTCGCGTTCCGGGGAGCCAGAGCCGAAGATAGCCCGCCAGACGGTTGTCGGTTGTGACAAACGATAGGAACCGTTCCTCACCCCCGCAGGCCTCGTAGGCCAGGTCTTCGAGGCGCAGATCACCGCGGGCTACATGCAATCCCCGCACTTCACGGCAGCGGATGCAGGCGCAATGCTCGCCGCGGGCCGCCATCAGCCGCTGGACGTCTTCACGCAGGTTGGATCGTTTGTTCCCGGCGACGACGTGGACCACCGGGATATCCCGCGCCAGTCGGTTTACCCGGCAATATGGCGGGATGGCCGGCTTAATCGCAGCAATCAGTTCGAGCAATTCTTCATATGGATATGGGCGGTATTCTCCGCGCTCGAAATAGGCATGCAGCGCGCTGTTTTCGACGAGGATCGTCGGATAAATCTTAAGCTCATCCGGCCGCAGGTCGGGATCGTCAAACATCCTGGCGAAATCCTCGCGATCGCTTTCCGGAGTGGCGCCAAGGAGGTTGGGCATCCAATGTGCCTGGATTTTAAAACCGGCCGCGCGCATCAAGCGGAACGCACGCCGGGTTTCCGCCACGGTATGGCCGCGACAATTGAGCGCCAGAATCCGGTCGTCGAGGCTTTGCACCCCAACCTGCACCTTGGTCACGCCCAGCTTGCGCATGTGGAACAGTTCCTCCGGCCGGATGTAATCCGGCCGGGTTTCCACAACCAACCCGACGTTTCGGCGTGCTGCCTGTTCGTTCTTCTGCTGAGCCTCCGCAAGGGTAGCGGATTCTTCCCCATTGAGCGCATCCAAACAACGGCGCACAAACTCGTCGCGATAATCCTTCGGGTAAGCGCTCCACGTTCCGCCCAGGATCAGCAGTTCCATTTTGTCCGTCGGATGCCCGACCGATTCCAGCGAGGCCAGCCGGCTAGTAACCTGTCGGTGGGGGTCGAACGCATTCTGGGAAGCGCGCAGTGCGCCGGGCTCGTCGGCGAGGTAACTTTTGGGCATGCGCGAATCGTCGGGGCAGAAAATGCACGTCCCCGGACAGGGATAGGGACGCGTGAGCACGCTCACCGTCGCCACGCCGGAAAGCGTGCGCACCGGCTTCATGCGCAACCGCTCGGCCATCGCCGGATCCTCGCGCAGCTGCCCACTGGCGACCATCTCGCGGTAGGCGGCGATGAGAAAATCCTTGCTCAAGTAGGTTCCGCGCGCCGGGTGGCGGTGGAGCGCCGTACGCAGTTCGTCCCCGCCCACCATCTCGAGCAGGATTGCGCAGGCAGCCGCTTTACGCTCCGGGTCGGAATAATCCCGCGCGCGTTTCCAGGCTTCCAGCCGCCGGCCTTCTTCTTCTGTATAATCTCCGGATGTGAACTCCGACATCGTCCGCCGCCTCGTCGATCTCAATCGGGCATTCTATCAAACCTTCGCCGCCCCCTTCGCCGCCACGCGCGTCCGCGTCCAGCCCGGCGCGCGCAGCCTGCTCGGGCGGGTTGGGACGCAATCCGCCGTGGCCGACCTGGGCTGCGGTGACGGGAACGCCGCCCGCTGGCTGGGATCGCATGGCCATTCCGGGCGTTATCTGGGGCTCGATTTCAGCCCGGCCCTGCTCTCGATCGCCCTCGCCACGGAGTTTCCCTTTCCAGCCGAGTTCCATTCCGTCGATTTCCTGGCCGAAGGATGGAACCGCACCGTGCCTGCGGAGTCATTTGACTTCGCGCTGGCGTTCGCAGTGCTTCATCATATCCCCGGGGAGCCTGGGCGGGCTGCGTTCCTTGCCGCCTGCCGCCGTCTGCTGATCCCCGGGGCAACACTCTTTCTTTCCAACTGGCAATTCCTTCGCAGCGAAAAGCTGCGCAGCCGGATTGTGCCCTGGTCTGAGATTGGGCTCTCGGAATCCGACATCGATAAAGGCGACTACCTGCTGGATTGGCGGCAGGGAGGCCGCGGTTTACGTTATGTGCACATCATCGACATAGAAGAACGGTTGCGCCTCGCGGCTCAGGCGGGGTTCCAGGAAACGGAGTGGTTTGAATCCGACGGCGAGGGCGGAAGACTGGCGGATTACGCGGTTTGGGCTCTCGCCTCCGGCATCTCACCCTCACCCCCTGCCCCCCCTCCCAGCTAATACTGGGAGAGGGGAGCTTGCACCCTTCTCCCAACCTCAGTTGGAAGAAGGGTCGGGGATGAGGGTCGCCGTGGGAAATTGCGGTGTGATATTTTCGCCGTGCAGCCAAGCGTTCAGATAGGGATAGGGATCGAGCTGCCCGCGCCGGGCGGCCCAGTCCTCCGGGTAGGTGGGACGAGAAATCCCGAAGTGAACGTGCGGCGTGGTGTTGGCTGCATTACCGGTCTTGCCCGAGAGGCCGAGGAGTTGGCCTGCTTTCACACGCACCCCGGGCGCAATACCTCTGGCAATCGCCGAGAGGTGGGAACCGTAATAGCGGAGGCCGTCGTCGCCGACGATCGCTACGCATAACCCTCCAGCGACGGCTTCGTTGTTCGTGGCAGGATCCCATAAATCCCTGTAGGATACAAAATCCACCACGCCGTCCGTTACGGCGACGTAATTTGATCCAACCGGCGCGAAGATGTCGGTGGCTGGATAGGGATGTCCGCCTTCGGCAAAATCGGCAACACCCGGCGGCTGGACTGGAAACACATAGAAGTAGGGTTTCTGTGTCGGCGTGGGGGTGATCGTATCGGTGGGCGTGATCGTCGGCGACGGAGTTTCGGACGGCGTGAACGTCACTGTCGGAGGAACCGCAGTGAATGTAGGATTCTGATTTGTCGACGTAATCGCCGCTGAGACCCCCTTATGCGACGGTGCGGCCGAAAGGGCTAGGTCCATGCCTTTGAGAAAGACCGCAGGATTTGGCCCCCCAGCACCCGAGGAGCAGGCGGATAAAAGAAGTGGAAGGATTATTGAGACGATCCAACGATAGGAATTGACCCATCGGCGATTCATATTCCAATTATGCCTGATATCCGTACGCTTTGCATATCCCCCCGGATGGGCTTGCTTGAGGAATATTGTTCGGCTCTCCTGCAACAAATGAACTCCATTCACAAATGCTGCGCGACCTGGGAACATCCCGCATAGTTTGGATCATCCAACCGCCGCGAAATGAATGACCGGGGTCTGAAGCGCGGGGAGCCACTAGACGCGGATGATCACTTGCCGCCCGGGCGGAGGGAATAAAAAAGACACGAAGCGTTTGCGCGCCTCGTGTCCGGGGAATTGAAATTGGATTGTCTCGATGGCTACAGTTGCGCCTCGAGGAAGTTCTGCAAACCCATTTGCTGGAGTGAATCCTGCTGGCTTTCGATGGTGTCGATGTGGCCTTCCTCGTCCTTAAGGATGGATTCCACCATTTCCCGCGTGCCGTTATCGCCCACTTCCACGGCCAGCCGGATGGTGTCGTTGTAGTTCTTGATGGCGGTCGCTTCACCGTCGTGGTCGTTCTGGATCTGCTTGGGCACGTCCGCGCCGATGAAAATCTTCGCCAGGTTGCTCACCACCGGTATCCCCTCCAGGAAGAGGATTCGCCCGATCAACTTCTCGGCGTGTTTCATCTCGTCGACCGCGCGTTTTTCAACCAACCCGTGCAATTTGGAATATCCCCAGTTGTCGCACATCTCGGAGTGCACCATATACTGGCTGATTGCCGCCAGTTCTTCCGAAAGCCGGAGATTGAGTTGATCAATGATTTTCGGATCGCCTTTCATCTATCCTCCTTTGGATTTCAGAAAACCGTCTTGGTATTTTTTTCGTTTTCGTACCCTGTGCTAAGCGCCGCCGCGCTTGACCGGCCCGGTGCCGCCACGCGGTATATTTCCGGTGCCGCCGCGCGGTGTGGGTTCCGTTCCCCCTTTCGGCAGGTTTCCGGTCCCGCTGCGCGGGGAAGGGCTTGTTCCCGCTTGCGGCAGATTTCCGGTGCTGCTGCGCGGTAGACCGCCTGTTCCGCTGGTCTTGTGCTCTTCGACGGCTGGCTCCTCCACTTCCGAGATCACGCCAATTCCCTCGATCATCTGCCGGTTAAACAAAATCGCCGGCGAGCGGGTGACCAGTTGCGGGAAGAAGACCGGGATGAGCGTGGCGTTGAACAAGGGCGTGAACTGACGCGTACCCTGGAACATTTGCGAGGAAAAATCGAACTTGCCGGGTGATTCCAATACGCCGAACATTTCGAATCCCAATAGGCTGGCCCAGATGCGGTAGGAAATTTGTCGCGTGAACCCCGCGCGGACGACGGTGATACGTCCGAGGTCCGAGGTCTTTTCGCACAGCAGTGCGATGATCCGCGCCTTGACCATGCTCCAGATGGTGAATTGCGCCACGATCTCCTGCGGCCGGTGCAACCGCACCAGTGAGGCGTCTTCCAGTTCGATGAACGAATCGGTCGGGTCATTGACCAGGCCCACCAATCCGGCGCCAGTCACCGCGATCATCCCGTTAACGCGGTAGTTCTGCGTAAAGAGCGCGCAGGATACCCGGTCGCGGGGAATTCTCGAATCCATGCCTATTCCTCTGCGGCGTTCATGCTGCCGCCCGGAATCCGACGTAAATGGTCACCGGCTCGGCACTCTCTTCCACCCAAAGTAGTCCCTGTCCTGCGCGGATCTGCCGGTACGCCGCCCCAAGCGGCGAGACGGCCTGAGCTTGTTGTGTTTGCCGGCGGATCTCCGCCAGCTCCTGCGGCGTAAGCGGCGGACCGGAATCCACGATCGAGAGCACCACCCATTCGCCCAGCGGCAGTTTGTCGGCATGGGTGATCGCGAACGGTCCGCTTGGCTCGCCGCCCTTGAGGCGGAACAGCACGATATCGATCGAGGTGCGGTTGCTGCGGGCGATCGACCAACCGAATAACGTTTGCAGTCCGGATTGCGCCGCCTGAATGTTGCCCAGGACGTTTGGAAAATCTCCGGCCAGTTGCGTGAGGATGGCCACCTTCTTCATTTCCGCCGCCTGGCGCACCGCCTGGAGCGCGTCGCCGATCGCCTTGCGGAAGGGGAAGACTTCCGTCCCGTTCGGCGCGGCGACAGGGGCGGGCTTGGTTTCGACAGGCATGCGCCTGAGCCACTCCTCGACCTGCGCGCGCAACTTCCAGAGGTTGGCGCGGTTCGGCAGGTTCGGATTGGTGCCAACCACCTTGGCCACTTCGGCGATGAAGGTCGTCATCACCTGGCGGAATTCCGCAGGCGGGATGCCTCCAGGCAGCGATCCGGTCGTGATCGAAGTGGATTCCCCCGAGTCGGCCGACCGTTGCAGACGTTCCAGCGCCACCCCGGCCCAGGCCGCCAAGCCGCGCAGGAGTTGCACGTGGTGTTCGCCGAAGTTCACCTGGGCCGTTCGGCTGTATACCCCCAGCACGCCTCCAATCCGCCCCTCTACCCAGATCGGTACGTTGGCGAGCGTCTGTACCATGTAGCCCGTTTTAACTTTCAGATTTACCTGGCCGTCCTTCTGGCGGACGATCGTCTGCCCGGATTTCACCACTTGATTGACAAACTCGTCCGAGACGGGGATGCGGTTGGTCATTGCCCGGCCGCCCTGGGCTTCCTTGCTCGCGCGCAGGATGATATCGCCGGAGGTTTCCTCAAGCATGTAAATTCCGGCGTCCTCGGCGCCGGTGAGGTAGGCGGCGGCTTCCACGATCTGCCGCAACAGCAGGTCCACCTGGCGGGTTTGGGTGACCGCGCGGCCGATGTCGAGCAACGAGCGTAGTTCCTCGTTGCGGCGGCGCAACTGCTCGAGATTGGCGCGCAGCTCGTTGATGTTCTGCCGTTCGCCCTGTTGGACGGAGAACTGGCGGAACACGTTCATGATGGATTGGACGATATCATCGGGCTTGCAGGGTTTGAGAAGGAAATCCCTGATGCCGAGGCGGAAGAGCTCGCGCGCCAGCTCCGGGTTGATACGGCTGGCCATGACGATGGCCGGCGCGGTATCCCCCTGCTCCCGGCGCTGGCGCATTCCCGTCACCTGTATCCCCTGCAACTGGGTGAGGTCGATGGCCACCACGTCGGCCGGAGGAGAATCCGGGCGGGCGACCTCGGCGGCAAACCCCCGGGGGAGCAGGACTTCGCGGACCAGCCACTCGCCGGATTCGGGCATATCCGCGAGAACGAGCACCCGCGGAAGGCCTTGGCGCGAGCCTACCTGTGATGTCTGCGACGCTGGCATGCGGATCGGTTACTCCGCGTATTCCAAAAATATCCCGTTGTGCCTCCCGGAGAGGCAATCATTATGATTGTACTATAGAAGGAAAAACCGATATTGCTCAACTTCTTCCGTTCTATGCTCCCGCCGAAGAAGGGTCCTTCTCCATCATTCTGGAGCCCCAGCCAATCCTACGGAATGATATATCCGCTGGGGAGATATTCCCGGCGAATGAAAAGACCTACGGATTGGAAATCCCCGCCTGCGATGGATCACTGCCGGCAGACGGTACTGTTAGAGCGGGCAAGGAGGCGCCCACCGCCCATCCGACGGCCACCCCGACGGCGGCCAGGACGAAGACAATCCCATACCCGACCCCGCCCACCAATATGCCGCCGAGGAACGGAAAGACCACCGTGGCTCCGGCGAGCGTATTGGTCAACCCGACGTATACCGGACGCTTGTCCGGCGGCGCGATATCCAGAATGTAATTTAAGAAACCCAGCATGATCGAACCGTCGCCCATTCCGAGCATCAGGAAAGCCGCTGCCATCAGGAGGGTGGCGAGCATTTGATTCGACCCCAAGGCGCCGGCGACCAGAACGAAAATCGGAGCCGTCAGGTAGATCCCGCCGACGATCCGGACCACGCTGACCGAGCCTCTGCGTTCGGCCAAACTGCCCAGTACCAACCCCGCGATGGCCAGGCCGATCGTTTGGGCGATGGCAAACCATCCCACATCGCCCTCCGGCAAATTCAACACGCGGAGCGCGTACACCGCGAAAAACGGGGATGCCAGTCCGCTCAGTCCGATCAGCAGGCGGGCGACGTTCACCCGCAGGAACATCCTATCCCGCCGGATAAGTTGCACCAGCCCCGGAAGGTAATCGGTCATCTTCTGGCGCTCCGACGCCACCTTTTCGAGCGGCTCGCGAACGAGATAGATGGCGGCCAGCGAAAGCAGAAAGCACACATCCGCAAAGACCAAAATAACCGCGTAATCATTGGGAAAGCCCAGGCCGGAAGATTCCAGCACCCAGCGGATGATTACCCCCGCCCCGATCGATAGGATCCCCGCAACCGCCTGCCCCAGTCCGATGAACCGCCCGCGTTCGCGGTTGGAGAGGGCTTTCCCGAGCAGGTCAAACCATGCCACACCGGTTATGGAATCCGTGAAGCTGAAATAGAAGCTGGCCAGATACAGCAGGAGGAGCGTCGCCGCCGGCCAGACCGCGCCGCTGAGGAAAAGGTACAACGCGAACAACAGAAACACCGGCCGG
>JBEKLP010000035.1:0-24759 GCA_050010135.1 Anaerolineales bacterium | reverse complement strand
ACGCCGGGTAACACCCAGGGCGGGGCGACCTGCCGGACCAGGGCCACAGAGAAGCGTATTGCCTGGCTGCTCCCCTTCCCGTTTTTTGCTCTGCAAAGAACGCGCTCGGGAGAAGTCAGGCGAGGGTGAAACGGCGGTGTAAGAGACCACCGGCGTCCGCCGAAAGGCGGGCGGCCTGGCAACCCCCGTCGGGAGCAAGGCCAAACAGAGGTGACCCCCCTTGGGGGGATACGGTGCTGCTCGCACCGTCCGAACCTCGGGTAGGCTGCTGGAGCCACGCGGCAACGCGTGCGCCGAGAGGGATGATCGCCGGGCGGGGCAACCCGTCGCACAGAACGCGGCTTATAGGTCGGCTTGGGTGCCTTTTTCCGCATTCCATAAGTCGGGAAAAAATAGAGCGGGGAGTTGAAAACTGATCCAGAAACATGGGCGTTTTTTATTAATACTTGACCGATACGAGCCGGGGCTTAACCCGGCTGGAAGAGGCCGGCCTTCTCCGAAAGCCTTCCGATTGAGGTTGATCCATGCCGGTTGAGTTGTACGTAGGGAAAGATCCGCAAGGACGTCCTTGGGCGCCCGATTTCACCCATGAGATGGATGCGGCGATTCGAATCGCCGGAAAAGCCTGGCGGGCTTTCCATGCCGGCAAGGAACTTTTTCTCCTCGCATTCAATCTGCATTCCCCGAACATCGATATCCTGGTCATCTCCGAACGCGGGATCGGGTTGGTGGAAATGAAAGGCCATCACGGAAAAATCACCGTGGAGGCGGAAGGCGCCTGGTTCGCGGACGGGCAGCGGATGGCGGGTTATAAGGTCCTTCCGGGGCGCGAACTCTCTACCGCTTCCTATCTCAATCCCCATAGCCAGGTGCAGGGCCACGGGGACCGGCTGCACGAAATGCTGATCCCCGTCATCCGCGAGGACTATCCGGATCTGACCCCGGGAAAGCGACGCAATCTGCGGATGCAAACCTGCGTGTGTTTCACCAACCCGGAGGCGGATCTGTCGGAAATTAAAAAAATCCTTTCCGGATGGAATCGCGAACGATTGCGGCCGTGGGAGAGCGATTTCTGCGTGGCTTCGCCGGAGGAGATTCCGGAATGGATTTCGGCGCTCCGCTTCGAAGTAAAAATGACCGATACCCCGCCGTATTTCCCCTTTCGGCTGGATCCAGCCAGGCAGCGCTCGCTGCTGATGCGGTTGTTCGCAGTGGAGCGGTGGAAGAATATAGAACGCATGCTTCCAGTCAACCGCTTCGGAAAACTGCAACAGTTGCACGGCGACCACACGGTGGCCAGCTATTCCCTCTGGGAGGAGCAAACCTTCCTTGGACGAGACCCGCTGAAATGCACGATCGTCGCGCCGGAGCAGTGCACCAAGGTCAGCCGGATCCATGCTGTCATCCGGCGGGAGATTGAGGGAATCATCCTCGAAGATTTGGGCAGCCACAACGGGACATACCTCAACGGAACGCGGATCTCCGGAAAGGTCGTTCTTCAGGACAAAGTCTCCTTCATCCTGGGAGGGACCGGAGACTCGGACAAGGAATGTTCCTATATCTTCCGGGAAATTGGGGATGGACCGGACGATGTGGACACAACCGAAGACGGCACGCGACCGAAATCTAGCGGAAATCCTTCTCCCGGTGCGACGGAGGAGGCACCCGAATATCCTCCATCCCGGACGACCCCAACACAACGAAAATAAATTATTGGAAAGCCGGGGAACGAAGGATTTGAGAGTGCAATCCCGAGCGTTTAAAAGCCCGCTATGGAAATTCGAAATAAACGGGGAAGAGTGTCGTATAATTTTAGTTGTCGAAGTAAGCGAAGAAATCGCAGGCGCCGGGAGAAATCGATCCGGTCTCTGCTACGAAACACGACGCAATGATTGACCGTTGAGGAGGAACTCCATGGGTGCCGGTCATCAGTTTGAAATCGAGGCCATGCGGGAAAAGAAAAAGCCCATCCACCCAGCATGGGTTGCGGTGGGTTGTTTTACCCTCGTTGGATTGTCGGTATCCGGCTATCTTCTGGCCACCTGGTTTATCGCGGCCGATCAAAAGAGCGGATGGATCCCCTTGCCCCCCGCCTCTTTATACCTGTTCTTTAAATTGGCCTCCGCGCTAATCGTTGTGTTGCTCGGCTCCGCGTTGTTTTCCATTTTATACGGTGTAGTTAATCCCCTCAAGCCCGGTAGGTACGATGTGAGCGATACAACTGTCTTTCCGCCCCCTCCCAGAAGATTAAAAAAATAACCACAACCTTTTTACAATTATTCCATTCGCCGATTGATGCAACCGCACAATAATCTGCCCGGAAAGCCTTGGTTTCCCATTTTGGCGCTTCCGCCGTTTGGATTGCGTGCGGTGGCGCTGTTCACGGCCTGGGAACTGACGAAGGGGGATGATCGCGAAGAAGGGGGTGAGAGGAATAACCCGGCTTGATGGAGCGGATTTTTTATCTGCTGTTCCAAAGTTGTTCGGGAAATCCCGCCGCTCTATTTTCCAGTCGCGCGTATTGAAACAGCAAATCGGAAAGCCGATTGAGGTAAAGCCGGGGTAGCGGATCGATTGTTTCGGACCGGGATAGGGCGACCACTTCCCGTTCCGCGCGCCGGCAGACAGCCCGCGCGAATTGGAGACTGGAAGCGCTCGGTGTTCCGCCGGGGAGGAGAAAATTTTCCAGCGGCCCGAGCCGGCGCTGCAACTCGGCGCTTTCCCGCTCCAGAACTTCGGGGGAATGGGCGTCGAAGCCTGGTCCGCCAGTGGTTTGCGCCTTGTCGGATTTCCGGGAAAGCATCGCGCCGATGCATAACAGATCGTTTTGAATCTCCCGCAGCCGACGGTCGGTTGCGGGTTGCGGCTTCTGGGCCCGCGCCACGCCGAGTGCGGAGTTCAACTCGTCCAGCGCGCCGATCGCATGAATGCGTTTGGAATCCTTTCGGACACGTGCGCCGCCGGCCAAATCGGTGAAGCCGTCGTCCCCGCGCCGTGTGGTGACCTTTGTGATTCGTGGCATGGAAATTCTCCCGAACTCCGCGATCCAAAAAAATCCGAAACCATTGAAAAAATCCAAATCCAATATCCTGATGCCGGATTGATCCGTGCAAGGCGGCCTGATTCCTCGAACGGCCGGGGCTCAGGAGGTAATCTTCCCGGATTTCATCTTATCCCCTTTTCCGGTGGCGATGCAAATTTTCCCCACCCGGTGTGGTTTTCACCGCAGTTGCCGAAACGCCGTCCATTGCTGCCGATGGTTCGTCGCCGTCGGGAAGAACCAGCGGAAACCCGCGTTCCGGGTGCGGGATGACTTGCAGGGGGAAGGCGTATAGGGAGGAGAGCGTCTCCGAGGTAAAAACTTCCGCAGGCGGGCCGCAACGGATCAGACGCCCGCGCTCCAGCAACGCGACTCGATCAGCAAACCGGGAAACGAGATTCAGATCGTGCAGGACGATCAGCACCGCCCGGCGGAACCGGCGGGCCAGATCGCGCAACAGGGCGAGCGTTTCCATCTGATGACGCACGTCGAGGTGCGCCGTCGGTTCATCCATCAACAGAATAGGCGCTTCCTGGGCCAGCGCGCGGGCGATCATCACCCGTTGCTGCCCGCCGCCCGAGAGCGTCTCGACGAACCGGCCGTCCAGCCCATCCAGGCCGACCGCCGATAACGCGGACTGCACGGTTTCGCGATCGGCGTCACTTTCCGGGCCGAACCATCCGTGAAAGGAAATCCTGCCCAGCATGACCGCCTCGGCCGCCGTAAATCCGGGCGGCAATTTTTCCATCTGCGGTACCACTCCGATCCAGCGCGCTCTTCGATCCGGCGGAAGACGGTGAACGGGGCCGGTCGTGCCCGGAATCCAAACCCGGCCGGTGAGAGGTTCGAGAATTCCGCAAGCGGCGCGCAGCAAGGTGGTCTTCCCGCAGCCGTTGGGTCCGGCCAGCGCGACGACCTCCCCGCCGGAGATGCGCAGGGAGACGCGGTCGAGCGCGTTCTCCGATGAGGAGTGATATCGGATGGAAAGATCTTCCACGATCAAGGAGACCGGGGTGTCGAATATTTTCACATTACACTCTCCCGTCGACCCAGAAGGTAAAAGAAAAAGGGCGCACCGAGCAGCGCGGTAACGATCCCCACCGGCAATTCCTGGGGGGCCAGGACCGTGCGGGCCAGAAGGTCGGCCGCCAGCAGCACCGACGCGCCAAGCAGCGTCGACAGAGGAAGCAATCGTCGGTAATCGGTGCCCCACAGCAATCGCGCCAGATGCGGTACGGCCAAGCCAATGAAACCGATCACGCCGCCGAACGCCACGCCGGCGGCCGTGGTCAGCGATGCGGCGGTTATCAGCACCCATCGCGCGCGCGCCACATTCAATCCGGTTTGCTCCGCCTGCTCGTCACCGAATTGCAGAAGATTAAGTACTCGGCCCATTACAATCAGCACGGCGATCCCCACCAGAATATAGGGCAGGGTGATCCGCACGGGATCCCAGCCGCCCAAAAGCATTCCACCCATCAACCAGCTGAGTGCGCGCTGGGTTTGCTCGCGCGTGCGGTAGAACAGGAATGCGGCGAGGGATTGGGCGAATGCTCCGGCGGCAACGCCTGCCAGAATTAACCGGGTTGCGGGGGCGGATCCCCGTCCGGGCCGCGCCCAGCGGTAAACTATGATCACGGTGAGGAGCGCGCCCGCAAAAGCAAACAACGGGATTGCGGGCAGTGCGCCGGGCTTGCCGGATCCGATCCCCAGGGAGAAGGCGGGGATCGAAATCGCCAGTGCAACCCCCAGGCTGGCGCCGGATCCGATCCCCAGGAGATATGGATCCGCAAGCGGATTGCGGAAAATTCCCTGGAAGGCGCATCCGCTCGAGGCGAGCGACATCCCCAGAAGGGTGATGAAGATTGTGCGCGGAAGCCGCAAGTCCCAGATGATGGAGGAGAGTGATGCCGGAAGGTTGGCCGCCTCCGGCCGTCGCAGCAGGAGTTGGACTAACTGGCCGATCGGGATGGGGACCGCGCCGATGGCGACGCTCGCGCCCAGCACGAGGATCAGCAACGCGATGCAGACGATGAAGGGAAGGGCGCGGGGAAAAAAAGATCCCTGCGCGGGCAGGGAACGACGGGGCCGGGTAGCGATGGGAATCGACCTCACCTTTCTCGCGAAGGCAGATGGATCGCGGTGCAGGCGGGCGACCTGGCTTGCCAAATTACGGCTTACAGTTGCGCGACAGCGCCGGACTTTCACCGGCTTCGCCGTTCGCTCGACCATCCGGGGTACAGAGCACCCGCACCGAAAACCGTTGGAAACGCGCCGCAGAGCGGCGAGGGAAATATACCGGAGGAAGAAGATTGTGTCAACATACCGTCGGGATTCTGCCGCGGAGAATTAAAACCCCGGAGGCGATTTCTCCGGGGAGTGGGTTACAATTTGGGCAAGGCTCCTCGGCCAGGATTCGAACCTGGAACCCATCGGTTAACAGCCGATTGCTCTGCCGGTTGAGCTACCGAGGAAAGCGGGGCGATTATACCAGCCGGAAAATGAGTGTCAAGAAGGCGCGACGATCATGTCGAATGAATCGAACATCGTACCGGTTTCCAAACGGACGACCGTACAAGTGACATTCCCCGACGGACGGACCTTCGAAGGTGCCCGCGGTACGCCGATCGAGGCGTTTATTCGCAAGGCGGAGGTCAAGGGCGAGCCGCCGGTCGTCGCCGCGCTGTTCCGCCGGGATTTGTGTGAGCTTTCGGATCCTGTCGATGAGGACGGAAACCTGATTCCCCTTGATACCGGGACGGACGACGGTTCACGGATCTACCGGCGCTCGCTGGTCTTCGTCCTGGTGGTTGCCGTACGCGAGCTGTTTCCGGGATCCGACGTCGCGGTGGATCATTCGGTAAGCGACGGGGGCTTCTTTTGCACTACGATCGGACGAGCGCCTTTTTCTACTGACGAACTGCGCCGGATCGAGGAACGGATGAGTGAGATCGCCGAGACGGATGAGCCCATCCTGCGCCGGGAAGTTCCACTCGAAGAGGCGATCAGTATATTTCAGCGGGAAGGGTATCCGGATAAAGTGCGCCTGCTGAAAACACGCCGGAAAGATTATGTTACGCTCTATTCCCTGCGCGGGATTGAGGATTATTTTCATGGCTATATGGTTCCCTCGACGGGATATCTGAAACTGTTTCGTCTGAACCATCTTTCAACCGGTTTTATCCTACGCTTCCCGCGCCGCCACCTTCCCAACGAGATTTTGCCCAACGGGGATTACCCCAAGCTGTGGGCCACTTTCCGCGAATACGCTTTGTGGCAGGAGCGGCTGGGATTGGAAGACGTCGGGATGCTCAATGAAGCGATTGAGAAGGGACGCGGGTCGGAATTGATCCTGGTGGCCGAGGCGCTTCACGACCAGAAAACCGCCGAAATCGCACGCCGCATCGCAGAATCCCGCGACCGGATCCGGCTGGTGCTGATCGCCGGTCCGTCCTCCTCCGGTAAAACCACCTTCTCGCGCAGGCTGTCGATCCAATTGCTCTCCCAGGGGATGCGTCCGTATCCGCTGGAGATGGACAATTACTTTGTCGACCGCGAAAAGACGCCGTGTGACGAATCGGGAGAACCCGATTTCGACGCCTTTGCGGCATTGGACCGGGACCGGCTGAATGAAGATCTGAAACGGTTATTAGCCGGGGAAGAAGTAACACTTCCCCGTTTTGATTTTCCGACAGGAAAACGAACGGAAGGGGACACCGTGCGGTTACCCGGCAGCACCGTGATTATTATGGAAGGCATCCACGGACTCAACCCGGGCCTCCTGCCGCGATTCAATCCGACGGAAGCTTATCGGATATATGTTTCCGCCCTGACCCAGCTGAACCTGGACCGGCACAACCGCATTTCCACCACCGACACCCGGCTGATCCGGCGGATTGTGCGCGACGCAGCCGCCCGGGGGCATTCCCCCGCCTTTACCATCTCGGGCTGGGACAGAGTCCGCCGCGGCGAGCGCAGAAATATTTTTATCTACCAGGAAAATTGCGACAGCATATTCAATTCGGCGCTGATCTACGAACTCTCGGCCTTGCGGCCGATCGCGGAGCCGCTCCTCTTGCAGGTGAAACCGGATACTGGGGAGTACGTCGAATCCAAACGACTGCTGGCTTTCCTGGCATGGTTCCGCCCGCTCTCAACCGAATTCATCCCCGACGATTCGATCCTGCGCGAATTCATCGGCGGATCGATCCTCGAACAATTCCGGGTCTGGGGATCGTAAGCATGCGCTACGTCCGATTCCAACGCAGGGGAGAAAACGCCGTCCGGCTCGGGTGGATCGCGGACGAGCGGATCGGATCGATCGAAGGACCGTTGTTTGGCGCGCATCGCCGGAGCCCGGTCACCTGGCCCAGCTCCACGGTGAAATTGCTCTCACCGCTCATCCCGGGAAAAATCGTGTGCGTGGGCAGGAATTACATCGAGCATGCCCGCGAGCACGACGCCGAACTACCCGAAGTTCCATTGCTCTTTCTCAAACCCCCTTCGGCGATAATCGGTCCGCGCGATCCGATTATTCTACCGGTCCAGTCGGAACAGGTGGAACATGAAGCGGAACTGGCGGTGGTCATCGGGAGGAAAGCCCGCCACGTCGCCCCCAACGAAGCGCGGGATTATATTTTCGGATATACGGCCGCCAATGATGTGACCGCCCGCGACCTGCAAAGCAAGGACGGGCAGTGGACGCGCGCCAAAAGCTTCGACACCTTCTGCCCGCTCGGGCCTTGGATCGATACCGAAGTGGATCCTGGTGACTTGCGGATCACCTGCCGTGTCAACGACCAAATCCGCCAAATGGCTTCCACGCGGGAGATGGTTTTCTCGGTTTTTCAGCTAATGGCTTTTATTTCGGGGATCATGACACTGGATGCGGGGGACCTCCTGCTCACCGGCACGCCGGCGGGCGTGGGCCCGCTGCAAGGGGGGGATTCCGTGCAAGTGGAAATCGAAGGAATCGGCATCTTGGAGAATCCGGTCGTCGGTGCGGCGCTTGAACCGTCCGCGACGACCGTGATCTAATCGATGGAGGATACCTATGGGATTGAAATCGGACAGTTGGATAACCAAAATGGCGAAAGAGCACAGAATGATCGAACCCTTTGTGGATTCCCAGGTTCGAAAAGGGGTGATCTCTTACGGAGTCTCCTCCTATGGGTACGACATCCGTGTGGCGGATGAGTTCAAGATCTTCACCAACGTAAATTCCGCCATTGTCGATCCGAAAGCATTCGATACGCGCTCGATGATCGATTTTCGCGGCGAGGTGTGCACCATTCCCCCCAATTCGTTCGCTCTGGCCCGCACGATCGAATACTTCCGCATTCCGCGCAGCGTACTCACCATCTGCGTCGGGAAGAGTTCCTACGCGCGCTGCGGAATCATCGTCAACGTCACCCCATTCGAGCCGGAATGGGAGGGATTCGTTACCCTGGAAATATCCAATACCACACCGCTTCCGGCACGCATATACGCCAACGAGGGAATCGCCCAGGTGATCTTCTTTGAAGCCGACGAAGAATGCCTGATTTCGTACGCCGATAAAAAGGGAAAATATCAGGCGCAGCAGACGATCGTCCTGCCCAAGGTGTAATTCCGGGAGGACGAACCCCATTGCTTCGGATGAGATCGAATTGGATCCAACCAAACCCGCCAGCGGGTGATGGGGTTGGTGGTTCCAATAGCCGTCTATTTCCGAAGAATATTCATTCCGAACCGATAAAAAAACGTTGAGTAGCTTGGATATGGAATCCAAGGGAGCATCCCGGCCGTTCACCAGATTCTCGCAACATCATCCCCTGGTCTTCTCAAAAAATATTTTTGGATTCACGGAGCCTCAACGAGATCCCGGATTTTTTCCAAAAGCGCCGCTCCGATCCCTTTGACATGCAGTAGGTCGCCGACGGATTGGAAGGGGCCGGCGGTTTGGCGGTAATCGATAATGCGCTGCGCAAGAACCGGCCCTATTCCGGGAAGGGAATCCAATTCCTCCAGGGTGGCGGTATTCAAGTTGATAATTTTTCCCATCGGAGTCGATATCGGCGAGGGAGTCCCCTGCAGGGGAGTCGGAATCTGCGAAGGGATTCTCAACTCCTGGCCGTCGGTTAGGGGGGCGGCAAGGTTTAGGCGGGAGGAATCAGCATTGGGAAGAAATCCGCCCGCAGCGAATACGGCGTCCTGGACGATGCTCCCGGGCGCCATTTTGTACATTCCGGGAGCGCGTACCGCGCCCTGAACCGAGACCCGCACACCGGGCGGGTCGGCCGGGGTGTTCAATAGAATCGGCCGGCCCTCCAGCCGCCCGTTGCCGATGAGGATCAGGGCTGCGGAAAGCAATCCTAAAAATAAACCCAATAGAAAAATTCGCCAGGAACCCATATCCCCCTCCGCTAGGGCGGACGAAACGGTCCGCACACTCTACCCGGTGATTATACCGCGGATCGGAAATCGTTATTCATTCAACGCCTTCTCGATGGAAGAAAGGAATGATGTTCCGTCGAAGCCAAAGATCATGGTCCCATGGATAAAGAACGGGTTAACCGCCTGAAGGTTCCTGTTCTCTCCATAATGGAAAATCGGCGAACTCCTTCACGACGACCTTGGCGTTTGCATTCCCCGCCTGACGCCAACGGTCCGGACCGGATGAAGGAGTTAGGGATGTGCTGGGGGGCGCTTGGAATTTGACGACCGGGATAGAAAATGCACGCCGGCGCGCCGATCGAGCTGTGGAAACTAACGAAGCAGAAGGATAGGACGGCCAGGAGGATGATTCTGGGGAATGTGGCGCGTTCTTCGGGGGGGTTGGGTTTATATCAATTTCCGATGCGTGGCAAGCGTGCGGCCTGAAATTTCCGGTTAAGATTGCAGGGTTTTATCGATGGCATCAAACAATTCCTGAAATTGCGTATCCTGAGGGTTGATATTGACCTGGCGGCCGTTTATAAAAAATGAAGGGGTGCTGTCGATTCCATAGCGATGTCCCAACTGGATATCTCCGTTGATGATGTCCGCGTGCGCCTGGTTGCCCAGGCATTGATCGAATTTGACTCCGTCCAGATTTAGCTGAGCGGCGAACGACTCGAGCCGGGGGGAAGAGAAGGCTCCCGAATTTTCCGCGCCCTGGTTTTTATACAGGAGATCATGATATTCCCAGAATGCGTCCTGATCGCCGGCACACAATGCGGCATTGGCGGCCAGGTTCGATTCGGCTCCAACAACTATGTAGTTTCGAAAAATAAAGCGGACTTTCCCGGTTTGAACGTAATTTGACCGGAGCCGCGATTCCGCGACGGAGTTGAACATCGCGCAATACGGGCATTGGAAGTCGGCAAATTCCTCCACCACAACCTTGGCGTTTGAATTTCCCATTTCCCGGGCTGGAAAGCCCGCGGCGCTTACCGGAGGCTGCGGATTGGCGGCGAGGGCGAAGATGACGATCACGACCACGGCGATCGCAGCAATGATGAAAATATTCCGCAGCGTGTGATTTGAAGCGGCTCGGTGGCGGGAATAGCTTCTATTCCTTCTAGGCATGCACCCTCCGGAGGCAGGGAATTTGGCGCGCGCAAATGCCGCCGGATTGAATCCTTGAATTCATCGTGAAAAAAGAAAACGCGCGGAGAGAATTCCGGATAAGGGGGAAAAGACAATCGACATGGAATTCCCCTCAATTCCGTGCACCAAACGCGGAGGCCAAACCGGTTTACCTTCTGTCCGTCCCATTCTTTCTAAGACCGGAGCGCATTATCGATGGCGGTAAACAACTCATGAAAATCCTGGCTCACGGTCACCTGGCGTCCGGTGACAATAAACGAGGGCGTACCGTTCAGTTTATAGTAGTTGGCCAGGCTAATATCCCCGTTAAGGACGTCCATATGCGTCTGATTGCCCAGGCATTGGTCGAATTTTACGCTGTCCAGTTGCAGCTGTGCGGCAAAGGCCTCGAGCCGCGGCGTGGAGAAGGCTCCGGAATTTTCGGTCGCCTGGTTTTTATAGAGGAGATCGTGATATTCCCAGAACATGTCCTGATCGCCGGCGCACAGCGCGCCCAATGCGGCCAGATGCGATTCGTTCCCGTTGGCAACGAAGCTGTCGACGATGGGAAAGCTGCGGAAGATAAAAAGCACTTTTCCGGTTTTAACATATTGCTCGCGGAGGGTTACTTCCGCGGAAGAGTTAAAGACGGCGCAGAACGGGCATTGATAATCGGCGAACTCCTGTACGACGACTTTGGCGGTGGTATCGCCCATCTGCCGGGCGGGGAATGCCACATCGCCGGTTGGGGCTGATGTGCTGGCGGCCACGGCGATGACGACGATCACGACTACGACGATCGCCGCCACGATGAGGATATTCCGCTGCATGGTGCTGGAAGGCGACCGCTGGCGGGAATAGTTTCTGTTTCTTCTGGGCATTGCCCCTCCGGGCGCAAGTGAATTATCGAGCGGTTGCTCGATCCGGGTTAGTTTCCCATGTTTGCGGAGAATTGTCTAGGAGGAAGCCGGCTCGCGCGGGGTACGGCTGTTTTAAAACCGAAAGCATCTATGGATTCCCTTTGAGGTCGATTCTCAGGACTGGATAGGATTCCTGCATCTCGGAGAATCCCATCGAACGATAGAGTTCCCGCGAGCGCCGGTTTCCGTTCTGGGTGTTGACGGTTATCCAGGGTGCGCCTTCCCGGTGAAAATGATTCAGCGCATAGGCGGTCAACGCCCGGCCGAACCCCCGGCTTTGGTCGTTCGGATGGACCGCCAGGCGGGTGAGATGAACGCCGTGCGAAGTGGCCACGGCCATGAGGTACCCGGCGATACGGTCCTCCAAAACCAAAGTGGCGGCAAGCAGCGACCGTTCCATGGTCTCGCGCAAAGCGTCGGAATCCATCTGCCAGGGTGGATCGAAAGCCGCCCGGTCCAGGGCTTCCACGGATTGAAGATCCTCCTCCCGGAGCGGTGCGATGTGTTGCATGACTTCCGAAACAGGCCAGAATTTCGTCGGCTGCTGGCAGTAGGCTATCACCGTGCCGCTTTCGGAAAATCCGCTGCTTTTCAATAGGGCCTGGAGCCATGGTTGGGTAGCCATCGCCCAGACTGCAGCCAATCCCATTCCGGTTAAGATTTTTTCGGCCTCCGGCCAGAGCTGCGCCCAGGCGGACCGCTCGCCAGGCGGTGTATCAGCCGCGAAGAGATGCAGCCAAGCTGTTCCCAACTGATCGGGCGACGTCAAGAGAGAGCCGTGCGTAGCCCCGTCCGCTCCGAGCAAGGAAAGCGAAGCCGGCCGGCCGAGCCAGTAGGAAATCGGATGCCACCCGATATGGCGGAATTGGGTTTTCGCCCGGGAAAGCCATGGGAGCCAGGACCCCGCCGAGGCGGAATCCAACGGCAAAACGAAATAGGGGGTTATAGGGTGATGTCCAGAATGCCTTCGGCGATTTCCCGCAAGCGTCTGGCGGGCAGTTCGCTGAGTTTCATCGCCAGCCGCAGAAACGGCTCGTGCAAGGGTTGCGCGGCGAAGTGACGGATGTCGGAAGGCAGTTTTTGGAATTGGTTGTCGGATTCCCGGTTCAATTCCCATTCTCCGACAGGACCGTGATATTCCAGAAAGGAATCCGCTTCCACTCCCACAGCGGAGGCGATCGATTCCAAATCGGAAAGCGGGATGGGACGGACGCCGTTCTCATAGGCCTTGATCCGGCGCACGGTCAGCCCGGTCTTTTTCGCAAGCTCGCCCAGATTCAGATGCTGGTCCGATCGCAGTTGGCGCAACTTGGTGGAGATCATCTTCTGGCGGATCGCCACCAGCCGGTTTAGATCAATCGGTTCCCTTGCCTCCGCATTGAGGTATTTGGCGTTATACAGGAAGTGCCGGATCGGGACGTCGTAGGTGTAGGCCAGGGATTCGAGTTCCGGAAGCGTAATCGACCGTCTTCCGGATTCGAGGGCGGAGAGCATCGAGGAGGTCATGCCGATGGATTCGGCGACATCCCGGATCTTGCGGTGGGCGGCCTCGCGCGCATCTTTCAGAAGCACACCCAGCATTTTATTTCTCAGGGCTTGGGGAGAATTCGAAAAGGCCATCGGATTCCGTCCACCTTTCATGGAATGCAATTCGGTGCTTGCGCCGGAGAAGGGAGCAATCCTCCGGGGATTCGGCGATTGGCGCGCAGTCTATGGTTTGGCTTCCGGAGGCCGCGCGATAGGAAGATCGAACAGGAACATGCTCCCGCTTCCTTCCTTGCTCTGCAGTGTGATCTTTGAACCGTGGGCTTCCACGATCTGCTTGCACAGATACAAACCCATGCCGGTTCCCCCTTGCCGCCGGGTGATCGATCCATCGAGCTGGTGGAATGGTTCGAAGAGTTCGTTCATGCGGGAAGCCGGGATTCCGACGCCGGTATCTTCCACGGTGACCCACACCCGGTCGGAAGCACCTCCGGCGCGAAGGGTTACTTTTCCTCCGGAGGGTGTGAATTTTATGCCATTATCCACCAACTGGGAAATCACCCAGGTGATCTTCCGGCCGTCCGCATGAACGGGGGGAAGGTCGGAGGGAAGATGAATTTCGATGCGCACGTTGCCGCGTTGGGCTTTCGACATCATCCGCGAAAGCATTTCCTGGATCACATCGCGCAAGGATACGGATTGAACATTCAGGGTAATGCCGCCGCGGGAGGTGTCGGAAAATTGGATCAGATCGTCGATCAGCCCGTTCAACCGTTCCGCCGCGCGGTGCAGCGTCTCCAGCGCCTCCCGCTGCTGGGGGGAGACGGGACCGAAGGTGTCATCCGCCAGCAGGTCGATGTAGCCGACGATATGGGTCATCGGCGTGCGCAATTCGTGCGAGATGTTGGCCACAAAATCGGCCTTCAACTGGTTGAGTTCCGAAAGGCGTTCGAGCGCGTGGGAAAGCTCGACCGTGCGCTCGCGCACCCGATCCTCCAGCCTGCGGTTGGACGTTTGCAGGGCCGTTTGCAACTGGACGACCATTGCTGCGATCGCCCGGTCCAGCTCTTCGGGTTTCAACACGCCCATCACGATCAGAATCTGCCCGACGCGCCGGGGCGGTTTGCCGCCGCTTTTATCGGTCGCCTGGACGTCCAGCGCCTGTTGTAATTGTTGTGCGGTGATGATTTTTTGGGCGACCAGGCTGTCGCCCAGGCGGGGAATGAGCTCCTCCATGCTGGAGGGGGCGGCAGGGGGCGGGGTGAGCGCTTCTTCCAACCGTTGGCGGAACAGCAGGTCGGTGTAAAGGATTAAGTCTACATTGCATTCCGGACAGTAGGATTGGCCCGGCGGAACGGATGCGCCGCACTGGGGACATACCAACGGTGTGGATTTGGCAGTGGACTCCATTTGCTACCCCGCTCCTAGCATGTTGAAGATGATATAACCGATGAACCATTTTCGCAAGGGCGCGAGACGCGGAAAAATAATTTCGCGCCCTTCGGCCTTGCAACATGCGATGGACGGGGTATAATCGATCTGCCCGCCCTCCCGGTGCGGCCGACTTCCATAAGATTTGAGGAACTTGTGTCAGATTATCCCGCGAACGCCTCGCAGCCTTGGGGCGACGGTTTCAACCTCTCGGATTCAGACATCGATTTTGTCAACAACCTTCTTCTGGAGGAAGGCGCTCCCATGGCGTCGGAGCCGCTCGCGGTCGCCATCATCCGGGAGCGATTGCAGAGCGAAGCCAAACGCCGCGCCCGGTTGGGTCCGGAAGATACGGTCTATCTGCCGCGCGACGCGTATCACGTCGGGCAACGGTTGGTTTTTCCGACGCTGGGTTTCATCCATGGGACGGTGCTGTCGATCCGTCCGGGCGAGAATCCGGAAGTCGGGCCGTTTGAGGTCATCCGGGTCCGGGAGGAGGACGGCGAGAGGGAATTCGCAGCCCGCTTGGAAAACCATCGCTTGAACACAATTCCGCTCGAGACGATGCTTGGCGCCAGCGACCGATCGCCGGAGCAGATTCTCCGGGAGCACGGAGAATCCATTCTCCAAACCATCGAATTGAAATTAAGCAAGGACACCGACATCGTGAAGATCGGCGGCCGCTGGTTCCCGCGTTCTCTGCTGATCGAGATCTCGCACGGGCATCTCAATCTTGCCGAAGCGGTATTGGATGTCGCCCAGGGCGGGCCGCTTCCGACGTCCGCACTGCTTGAGCACATCGAGCTTCCGCTTAACGTGGACCCGCGCCTGGCGGCCTTTTCGTTGGATTACGCGCTCTACCGGGACGAGCGGTTCGAGGAAGTCGGCGTGGCGGGCGAGATGGCGTGGTTCCTGCGGCGCCTGGAGCCCGCGGAAGTGATGTTTCCGCCGCGCCGCCTGGCCTGTGAGCCGACTCCGGCCGGCCGAAGCCGTTTGTCCGAGCCGCTTCTGACGCTGGAGCGCGAATTGGACGACGAGTGGGGGACGCCGGCCGAGTCGGTGGGTGAAGTTCATGAAGCGACGCGGATCCTGGATTTTCCGCATTGGCGCGTGGGCGCGCTTCCCCTCACGCCGCGTCTTGCGAAAATTTTCCCGCATGCGCACGAAGCCACCCGCATACGTTTTGAATTCGTGGACCGCGAAACCGCCGAGCGGTTTCCCGGATGGGTGGTCACTCCCTTCCGGTATGTGTATGGATTGGCCGAGTGGTATCCCAAAAAGGGGCTTCTGCCGGGCGGCATCCTGCAAATCCGGGAGGGGGACAACCCGGGTGAGATCGTTCTGGAAGCGGCCACCCGCAAACCGGCCCGCGAATGGATTCGCACGGCCTCGGCATCGCCCAACAACCGGTTATCCTTCACGATGCAGAAACAGGCTGTGGCGGTGAATTACGACGAGCTTTCGGTAATCGCCGTCGACGATCCGCGCTCGATCGACGACCTGTGGCTGCGCCTGGAAGAACAGAAAAATCCGCTGGAGCGTCTGGTGGCCGATGTGTTCCGGGAATTGGCCAAACTTAATCCGCAAAGCACGGTCCATGCCCGGACGCTCTACGGCGCGATCAACGTCGTACGCCGGACGCCTCCCGGCCCGATTTTTACAGAATTAATGGAACGGCCGTATTATTCCCATATGGGCGATCTATACTATCGCTTCGACGAGGGCCGATGGACGGAGAACCGGTGACCGAATCAGGCGCGCCGCGGCTGATCAAACCGACTTTGGCCACCCGATTCCACATCGATTACGACTGGTGGGGGCGCAACGAGCGCGAATGGAGGGTGTATCTTCTCAGCCACCTCTGCGCGGAACACCGCGCCGCTCTGGAATCGCTTTCCGATCAATCGCGGATCGATTGGATCGACCCGGTTTCGGCCGAAGTCCGTTCCATCGACGGGATCCAACACGCGTTGGTCTCGCATTGCAGCCTGCAGCCGGATTACATCGGCCCGCACACGACGCTGGTGGACGCCGTCTTCCGGGTCTTCCTGGCCAACGGAAATACGCCGCTCTCGGTGGCCGAGATCGCGCAAATAATTACCCGGCCGGCAACCACGATGTTGCGCACGCTTTCGGGCAACCGGGTGTACAAGGGCATTCGACCGGTCTTGGATTAGCTCCTCTTCCTTCCCCGCTAAATTTGTTAAAATAGCCTTGCGCCCCCGTAGCTCAATGGATAGAGCATCGGACTTCTAATCCGGTGGTTGTGGGTCCGAGTCCCGCCGGGGGCGCCTGCTCTCGATTTTCGGGGGTCCGGGTTCCCATTGGAATAAAAAGGAAATGTTGGCGTTCCTTCGCCCGGAAGAGGGGGAATTAAATCAAGCCGCCGCCCGGAGGCGGCGCGCGGAGTTCACCGATTAATTTTTGCAGAGGCTGGGGCGAAGAAATGGGATCTTCGCTCGCCCAAAGCCCTCTGGCATCCGCTGAAAGCGTTTGACTCGTGAAGTCTACTGCCAGCGGTCGGCGGCTTGTATTTTTATACTATACCCATTCGCATACTAAATCAATCAATCCGTACTAAAATACCTCTTTGAAGAAACGCCCCTATTTTTACAGAATGCAAAATACCATCGCCGGGAGTTACTAGAATAGCCGAGCATTTTGTTTTCCGGACCATTTCGGATGTGGTTTTCGCGGGTGAGAAGTAAGGGGGAAGAATCGCCCGGGGGTCGTATAATTCGATTTGGGTTTTCCTTGACCATCCGCTCGCGTCGATGGAGGAAAAATTCATGGCTTACATCGTCAGCGTCGCGCAAATGCGTGCGATCGAAACCGAAGCCGACCGAAAAGGGGTGAGCTTCGAGCGCATGATGGATCGGGCCGGGGAAGCCGTTTTTTCCCACACGGTGAGTCGTCGGGGGCCCGTGGAGAAGAAGCGGGTGGTCATTCTTTGCGGGAGCGGAAACAACGGCGGCGACGGGCTGGTTGCTGCGGAGCATTTCGTGCGCGCGGGGGCCGGCGTGCGCGTGTTCCTCGTCGCCCCGCGCAAGGAAAACGATCCGCGCTGGCGGGCCGCGGCTGAAGCGGGCGCCGTCGTGGAGCACGCCGAAAAAGAATCCGGCCTGAACGCGTTGCTCCAATCGCTGGACAACGCAGATATTCTGGTCGACGCGGTCCTTGGAACCGGAACCAAGCTGCCGCTCAAGACGCCGGTGGAGGGGATACTTGCCGCAGTAAAAGCGCGTTTGGAACAATCCGACCGGCGGCCGTTTCTCGTCGCCGTGGATTGTCCCTCCGGCGTCGATTGCGACACGGGACAGACGGCGCCGCAAACTCTGCCGGCGGATTTAACCGTAACGCTGGGGGCGGCCAAAGCGGGATTGCTGGCGTTCCCCGGCGCGGAATTCGTCGGAAGGTTGACCGTCGCCGATATCGGTCTTCCCGGGGATTTGGATTCGCTGCGCGTGCCGGTTCAGCTTCTGGCCGACCGCGATCTGGTAAGGGGTTGGCTGCGGCCGCGGCCCCGCGATTCCCATAAGGGAATATTCGGACGGGTGATTATCATCGGAGGTTCGAGCAACTATCCTGGCGCGCCCATTCTGGCCGGAATGGGCGCCTATCGATCCGGCGCCGGCTTGGTCACACTGGCTGTGCCTAATCCGGTGTACCCTGCCGCCATCCCGCTTCTTCCGGAAGCCACCTGGATCGTTCTGCCGGAGGATTTTGGTGTGATTGGGCCTGAAGCGGCGGACGTGCTGCTCCCGGAAATAGGGCAAGCTCAGGCATTGGTGATCGGTCCGGGCATCGGCCGGGAAAAATCAACGGCTGCGTTTCTCAAGGAATTTTTACAGGACGAGCAAGGGAAGAAAACCCCGATCGGTTTCGGAATCCCTGAAAAGCAACCTGTCGAACAAAAGCGATTGCGCCCGCCGATGGTGGTGGATGCGGACGCGCTGCGAATGCTTTCCGAAATGGAAAACTGGCCCGCGATGCTTCCGTCGGGAAGCATTCTCACGCCGCATCCCGGCGAGATGTCGGCGCTGACCGGACTTTCGAAAGAGGAGATTCAAAAAGATCGGTCCGGCGTGGCGTTGCGGTTTGCTAAACAATGGAACGCAGTAGTGATTCTCAAGGGCGCCTTTACCGTGGTCGCCGCTCCCGACGGCCGGTGCGCCATCGAGCCGTTTGCCACGCCGGCTTTAGCGCGAGCCGGTACCGGCGACGTGCTGGCCGGAACGGTCGGCGGACTCCTCGCGCAGGGCGTGGAGAGCTGGCAGGCGGCGGTGCTGGGAGCGTATTTGCACGGACGGGCGGGTGAGCTTGCCGCTTCCGACGCAGGCGCTCCCGATTCGGTCCTGGCCGGCGACGTGGCGCGCAACCTGGCAAAGTCGATTGCGGAATTGCGGGGAGGAATATTATTCTACTGAGCGATTATCGAGGGATAGATAAGGAAATTCAGAGATATACCGCGATGGAAAAAAAAATTAACACAAAGCCCGCCAACGACGGGTCGGGGTACACGAAGAAAATCTATTGAATACTTGACATCCCTTAAAACTATTCGCTCAACCGCCCTGGGGCCGGCTTTGCTTTTTGATAATTTATACAGAGGGGTAAAACGAACTCCCGCTACATCCCACCGCTCGGAATCGTCAATGGCGGGTTGATCATGGGATCCAGTCCGGAATGGATGAGGACGAACGTAGTCTGTCCGGGCGTTATATCCACCGTAAAGGAATAGAAGCGCCACCAGACCCAGGTCTGGATGAGATAAGTTCCCGCTGGCAAGTCGCCGACTACAAAATTCTCCTGGTAGATGTTATCCGGGTGTGTGACGTTTCCTACGTAGGTCAATAACCTTCTATCACTTTGTGTATCCCCGCTGATCAGGTGGAATGGGTATTGGATCAGCGGCCAGGAATCAGCCGCCTCGATGCGCCCGGCCAGCACGCCGTATCCCACCGGCGGAACCAGCCAGAGTTCCGGGTTTCTGGAATTGTTAAAGGCATCCTGCCCAACGCGGACTTCGAAGTGCAGATGAGGCCCGGATGCATTGCCGGTGCTCCCGGTCAAACCGATTTGATCACCCGATTTAACGCTTTGCCCCGCGACCACATCAATCCTCGATAGATGCGCGTATACCGAAAAAACCGGCTGGCCCAGATATCCGAAATTATGGCGGATGGAAATTGCGTTGCCGTAGGGGTCGTTCTTGTCGGGGAAGTGGTTCCAGATCCCCATTCCCGCCCAAGAGACCACACCGTCGGCAGCCGCCAGAACGGGGATCCCGAATCCCGTGGGAAAATCCACGCCGTTGTGGACCGACATTTCGCCGGAGAGGTTGCTCCCGTAAGGGTAGTCGGGATCGATCCAATTCCGGTAGGTCGACGGGATCGGCCGGTCGAACCAATAGTGGTCCTCGGCCCGGAGCTGGAGCGGAGCCTTGTAGGTCGGGGGGCGGTTCTCCGACAGGGGAGGATATTCCAGCAGTGGAGTGGGTTCCAAAGCCGGAGGAGTGGATAAGGAATCGTTGAATACCGTGGGCGTGATATCGGAAAGGTTCAGGAATTTCCCGCCGGCCAGCACCGGAAATACCGGGATGGCGAGCAGCGCGAAAATCGCAAGGAATAACCCCGGCCCCGAACACCCTTTCCCGCGTGTTTGCTGTTTCATATTTCTTCCATAATAAAGGCGAATTCCTTCAATGCCTATGGATGCAATGAATATGCCATCTTAGGGAGCCGTGGTCGAGGTGGGTGTGGCCTTGGGCGTGTTGGAGGGTTGGTACCACCAGGGGGTGAGCGTGTAGGTTGGGGTGGGTGTAATAAAGGCGCTCGGAGGATAGAGTTCATCCATGGCGGTGGACCAATCCAACCCGTCGGCGCAAACGAATTCCCAGAAATTGATTCCGAAGTAATAAGTTCTCCAATCCGGCTCGGAGGGTACCCGCGCGAAGCCGAATTCGGCGGCCAACTGTGTGAAATCGATAAAGTACCCGGTCGGAACGTCCGTATAGAACCGCCCGCCGCTATCCAACGCCGAGGGAGTACCCGAGGTTCGCGCGTCGAAATCCCATGGCAAATAGCGCAATGGTTCGCCCTGGGAGCCGTCCTGCTCAGCGGCCCGGACGAACAGGCGCCAATAATCCTGGGGACCGGCCGGGTCCGGAACGACGGCCAGCCATCCCTTCGACACGGCCGCGCGCGAGACGGCGAAAGCCCGCCCGGTGCGAAGCCAGGAAAGTGTTTCTTTCGGGGGCATCGGGGTATCGATCCCGATCGCAGCGCTGTCCAGCGTTCCGAGGAAATCCCACCCGGCCTGTTGTTTCACCGCCGCACGGAGCGTCTGAAACCGCTGTAAAACCGCTGAGCTCAGGCGGGGATCCGGCGCGTTGACATCCACCTTGACCAGTTGCGCCGAAAGCGGGGTGCCGGCTGGTGGCGGGGTGGATGTGGGGGCGGGTTTTGTGGAAGTGAGGGGAAGAATCCAAGCCGGTAACGGGTTGGGCAGCGCCACCGACGTCCAAGCTGTCCGGTCGATTCGTCCCGAGATCCATAAAGCCGCCGGGGAAAGGGATTGTCCCATGGACGGAGAAAAAAGCAGATACGATTGGAGCAAATCCGGTTGGGCCGTCCCCTGGATCCATTTGCCGTCGGGGCTCCATTCCGGAGCCGCGCCCTGTCCGATCAGCGCGGGTTTCTTCGACGGGTCGTCGATCGAAAGCGTATAGATCCAGGTGTAGCCGTTCAGCTCCACGGAGTAGGCGAGGGATTTCCCGTCGGGAGAAAACGCCGAATCGCGTTCGTCCAGATCCGGGGTGTTGGTCAGATCGGTGATGGTTTGCGTGTCCAGATTGAACACATAAATATCGGTGTGCGTACCTGTGCGCCCGGTGAAGGATATCGAACGGGCCAGCGGCGACCAGTCGGGCTCCATGGAATCCATTCCGCTCGGTCCCTGCCACATGAGCGTTTTATCCTCGACCCGCCGGATGTTGATGCCGAAGTGGCCGTTTGTGTAATGTTCATAGACCATCTGCCGGGAATCCGGCGACCAGGAGGGATGTCCTTCGAATTCCGGTGAGTTGGTCAGACTCTCGACCTGTCCGGAGGAAAGGTCCAGGATATACAGATCCCAATTTCCGCCGCGCTCCGACGCAAACGCGATCGCGCCACCGTCGGGACGGAACGCCGGATCTCGATCATCCGTAGCGCCGGCGGTGATTTGGATCGGGTTGGCCAGCCCCATCGGCCAAAGCCAGAGGTTGGCATGCCCATTGGCGTGAACAGCCATGGCCAGCATTCCCTGCTGGCTTAAAAGCGAAGGCGGGGTGAATTGCAGCGCGGCAAACGCGCTCGGCGAAGGCGTAAGGGTATTTTTATCGGCGGTAGAAAGGGGGGTTGCGGACAAGTCTCCAGGCTCGCAATTACAGGCGGAACTGTTTTGCGGTTGGGAAACCGGCGTGCAAAGAATCCCCTGGCAGGTTTCCGTGGGATAGAACGTAGACGGGGGTACAACCGTACCGGTGGTTGTCGCAGAAGAACAAGCGGCGGGAAATATCATTACCGCAAGGAGAATTGGAATCAGGAAAAAAAACCGTTGCAGAAATTTCATACCCGGATTATATACCCGACACTGTGTTAGAATGAGAAAACCGGAGTGCAAGGTGCATGCCCGTATCCGGAGGGTCAATGATCGAAGCGACCGTCGACCGAATTCAAGTCAACCTTGTCTCGCAGAGCCGGGTGGTCGTTCTTCGTGAAACGAACGGGAACCGGTTCCTTCCCATCTGGATCGGACAGTTCGAGGCGGAAGCTATCGCCATGTTTCTGCAGGAAGTGGAAGCCGTCCGGCCGATGACCCACGACCTGCTCAAGAACCTGCTCCAAGGGCTGGGAGCGGTTTTGGAACGCGTGGAGATCCATGACCTGCGCGACGATGTATTTTACGCCCGCCTGATGATCCGCAGCGGTGAGACGCAAATCGAAGTGGATTCCCGCCCATCCGACGGCATCGCGCTTGCCATCCGGGTCCACGCGCCGATCTTCATCGCCGAAGCGGTGATGGACCGGGCGGGCACGAGCCCCGAGACGGACATCCGCGAAAAACGGGAAGCGTCCGCGGATGCGGGGGAAGAATCCCCCGACGACCGGCTGGATGTATTCAAGGATTTCATCCAGAATTTGGACATGGGGGACGAGCCGCCGGAAAAAAAACCGAAAAGCTGAGGTTGCAGGCAAGCATGTTTCCAAGCGCCGGGGATTTCGAACCGACGGACGTTCCGCAACGGATCCCAATCCAACGACAACAAGCCTTTCACCAGACACCCGATGACGGATTTTCTCCCCTCCAACACGGAATCTTCACCAACCACTTCACCATCCGGCGTTAACGTAGAACCGCATAACCGCGAAGCAGAAGAAGCGCTGCTGGGCGCGGTGCTGATCAACCCGGAAGCTTTTTTCGAGGTTGCCTCCTTTCTCACCTCGTCCGATTTCTACATCCACCGCAATGGATGGATCTGGGATGTATTCCAGCGGCTGGTCGACCGGCAGCAGCCGATCGACGCACTGACCGTCGCGGAGGAATTGGAACGGCAAGGGAGGCTGGCGGAAGCCGGAGGAGCCGCCTATCTGGCGGGGCTGATGAACAACGTCCCGACCTCGCTGCATGCCGAGGCCTACGGCCGGATGGTGGAGGAACAATCGGTCCGGCGGCGACTGCTGGAGGCGGCCAGCGAGATCGCGCGAAGCGCCAATGACGGACGCTCGACCGTGACCGACGTGATGGGCGAAGCCGAGAAGGCCGTGTTCGAGGTCAGCCAACATCGCTTGACGCGCGACGTGCAGCCGATCGACCGGGTGATCAGCGAATATTTCGACCGGTTGGAGTACCTCACCCGGCATCCGGAAGAATCGCTCGGGATCCCGACCGGCTTTTCCGATCTGGACCGGCTGTTGGGCGGAATGCAGCGCTCGGACTTGCTGATCGTCGCCGGCCGGCCGGGCTTGGGCAAAAGTGCCATGCTGCTGAGCATCGCCAAGAACGTGGCCCAAAGCCACAAGAAACATGTGGCCGTCTTCTCGATGGAAATGTCGAACGAGCAGCTCATCCAGCGGCTCCTCGCCCAGGAAACCCAAATCGATGCCCACAAATTCCGCCAGGGGAAAGTGAGCGAGGACGAGTGGGCGCGGTTCACCCACGCCGCATCCGTCCTGAGCGAAGTGAAAATTTTCCTCGACGACACGCCGGCGCTCACGCCGCTCCAATTGCGCAGCAAGTGCCGGCGGCTTCATCTCGAATACAACCTCGACCTGGTGCTGGTGGATTACCTCCAACTCATGGGCAGCGACTTCCGCACCGAAAACCGGGTCCAGGAAGTTTCCTACATTTCGCGCTACCTCAAGGCGCTGGCGCGCGAGCTCAACGTGCCGGTGGTGGCGGCCGCGCAACTCTCCCGCGCGGTGGAGCAGCGCACCAGCAAACGCCCGCAGCTTTCGGACCTGCGCGAATCGGGATCGCTCGAACAGGACGCCGACATCGTCATGTTCATCCACCGCCAGGAAGAGGGCATCGCCGGATCGGAGCGGGAATCCACCCCGTCCGGTTCCTCGCGGCGAACCCCTTCCCCGCGGGTGGAGGCAGTCGTCACGGAGATCATCGTCGCCAAGCACCGCCATGGGCCGACCGGAAGCGTGGAATTGATATTCTTCCCGTCGCGCACACGCTTCGAAGACGCAGCGGTGCGGCCGGAGGATCAAGCCGGGCCGTCCCGGGAGAAGCGCGGATGAAAGGATTCGCAGGATTCCCGGAGGGACCGGTGCGAATGACGCCGTTGCCGGCTCCGTTTTTCTCCGAACTTCTGCCGCGGATCGACCATTTGGGGGAATTGAAAATCACGTTGTACGCATTCTGGGTTTTCTCGCGGCAGGAAGGTCCTTTCCATTATTTGATGCTGGGGATGATGAAAAAAGACACCGCTCTGATCGCCGCACTGGAGGGCGGCGGGAAGAGCGGGGAGCAGGTCCTGGACGATGCGCTCGAGCGGGCCGTCGCGCGGGGAACGCTCATCGCGGTTCGCATATCGGACGCGGAAGAAACCTGCTTCTTCCTTAATTCGCCGCACGGAAGAGCCGCCGCCGCAGGGCTTACGCGCGGCGAATGGACACCGGATGATTCTCCCGGGGCCGGTTTGTGGGAGGAGCGCCCCAATATCTTCACGCTGTATGAACAGAATATCGGCGCGCTGACGCCGATGCTGGCGGAAATCCTGCGCGACGCGGAGAAGGAATATCCCGCCCCTTGGATTGAAGAAGCGATGCGCATCGCCGTGGA